>PHAT01000001.1:718299-916985 GCA_002840435.1 Deltaproteobacteria bacterium HGW-Deltaproteobacteria-6 | reverse complement strand
GATGGTGATTGCCTCCTTCCTGTTCCTCTGGCTGGGGTACAAGCTTGATGCGTATCTGGGCACCGCGCCAAACTTCATGTTCGGTTTGTTCTTTCTGGCGATCTTCATCTGTGTCATGAGACTCTATCAGGAAGCGAAGCAAAGAATGAAGGAGTTATAGCCGCTACGCAAAAAACATGATCTGTCTATATAATGGGTCCCCTCAAGGCGGAAATCTTGAGGGGACTTTTTTCTTGACAAAGTTGACGGCTGCTGGTAGATTCGTCCCACGCTTGGATCCGAAAGGACTGGGACGGAAGGAAAACTTAAAAAGAACCTTAAGCCTCTCGTCTTGCGACAGGAGGCTTTTTTTATGGAAAAAATGAGAGTCACAGAATCCATCAAAGAAATGCAGTCTCACTGCGAAAGTTTAAGGCTTTCCGGTCAGAAAATATCTTTTGTTCCGACCATGGGCTATTTTCATGAGGGGCATCTGTCGCTGATGAGGGAAGCCCGCAAAACGGCGGATCATGTTGTTGTCAGTATCTATGTCAATCCTACCCAGTTCGGACCCAAAGAAGATTTTTCCAAATACCCGCGGGATTTTGATCGGGATGTCCAAATGGCGCAGAGCGTCGGCGTTGATGTTATATTTTTCCCGTCGAATCAGGAAATGTATCCCAACGCCTATCAAACCTATGTCGATGTGGAGCAGGTAACAAAAAATCTGTGCGGCATGTCCCGCCCGGGGCATTTTCGCGGTGTCACGACGATCTGCTGCAAATTATTTAATATTGTTAAACCGCACAGCGCCATTTTTGGCAGGAAGGATTTTCAGCAGCTGGCGGCGATCAAAAGAATGGTTGCCGATTTGAACATGGATCTGGAAATCATCGGTTTACCCACGTTCAGAGAGCCGGACGGCCTGGCAATGAGTTCGCGTAACGTTTACCTGAGTCAGGAGGAACGGTCATCGGCGCTTTCGCTTGTCGGTGCGTTGAAACTGGCGCAAAAGCTGTATGCCGGCGGCGAACGAAATGCGGCGGTGATGATCAGTCAGGCGGAAAAACTCATTAAAAGCGCTGATTTTACCGACATCGATTACATAAAAATATGCGATACGGCCACTCTGGAGGACGTGAATGAAATCAAAGGGGAGGTCGTTATGGCCTTAGCCGTAAAAGTGGGAAAAACCAGATTGATCGACAATTCCGTTTTGGGTGAAGAGCTTAAAGCGTAATAGATTATAACGACAGGAGAACACCAACAGCCATGCAAAGATTTATGATGAAATCAAAAATCCATCGTGCAACTGTAACGGACGCGGATTTACATTATGAGGGCAGCATTTCCATTGATGAAAAACTTCTGGAAGAAGCCAATATGGCACAGTATGAAAAAGTGGAAATTTACGATATTGATAATGGCGCCCGGTTTTCCACGTACATTATTAAAGGGAAACGTAATTCGGGAACGATTTGCTTAAACGGCGCGGCGGCACGCATGGTGGCAAAGGGAGATCTGATTATTATTGCCACTTTCGTAATGGTTGAAGACGCCGAATGCCGGAACTGGAAACCCAAATGCGTTATGGTGAATGCTAAAAACAAAATCAAAAAGGTTTCCAAATAAATTTAATCAAATCAGAATAAAAGCACTCACTGCTTCTTAAGAAGGGGGTGCTTTTTTATTTTCCGGAAATTAATCATAAAGTTGTTGAGCTCAACTTTGAGGTATGCTATCGGTACCCGGTAATAAATAAACAAGTTTTAAGGGGATGGAGGATATATGGCTTTTCAGGAAATCGATAAAAATCTGAAATATAAAGTTGCGGATTTATCTCTGGCTGCCTGGGGGAGAAAAGAGATGGATCTGGCGGAAAATGAAATGCCCGGTCTGATGGCGGTGCGCAAGAAATACGGACGCAGGAAACCTCTGAAGGGTTTGAAAATCATGGGCAGTCTGCATATGACGATTCAAACGGCCATGCTGATTGAGACGCTGAAGGAATTGGGTGCTGATCTCCGCTGGGCGTCCTGCAATATTTTTTCCACACAGGATCACGCGGCGGCAGCCATCGCGAAAGCCGGATCGGCGAAAGTATTCGCGTGGAAAGGCGAGACCCTGGAGGAATACTGGTGGTGTACGGAACAGGCCTTAACCTGGCCGGACGGTTCCGGACCTGATTTGATTGTGGATGACGGCGGCGATGCAACCTTGTTTATTCACCATGGCGTTAAAATAGAAAAAAACCCTCAATTGCTCAAACAAAAGATCGACAACAAGGAATTTGCAATCATTGTTTCACGTCTGGAACAAGCGTATAAAAAGAATCCCAAACGATGGCAGAAAGTTGCCGCCGGAATCCGGGGCGTGTCGGAAGAAACAACCACCGGCGTCCATCGCCTCTATCAGATGCAGGCGTCAGGCGAACTCTTATTTCCGGCCATCAACGTAAACGACTCCGTCACAAAATCAAAATTTGATAATTTATACGGCTGCCGTGAATCGCTGGCGGACGGTATCAAAAGGGCGACGGATGTTATGATGGCCGGTAAAATGGTTGTGGTCTGCGGTTACGGCGATGTCGGAAAGGGCAGCGCACAGTCCATGCGGGGATTCGGCGCCCGCGTCGTGGTGACGGAAATTGATCCCATCTGCGCTCTGCAGGCGGCGATGGAAGGTTATGAAGTGAAAACGCTTGAAGAGGTTGCGCCAATGGCGGATATATTCGTGACGGCAACCGGCTGCTGCGACGTCATTACAGGCAAGCACATGGAAATGATGAAGGATGAAGCTATCGTCTGCAACATCGGTCATTTCGACAGCGAAATCGATATGCATTATCTCGAGACAAGCAAGGTCTGCCGTAAAGAGAACATCAAACCGCAGGTGGATAAGTGGACGTTGAAATCAGGGCGTTCGATTCTCATTCTGGCTGAGGGGCGTCTGGTCAATCTAGGTTGTGCGACCGGTCATCCGAGCTTTGTCATGAGCAACAGTTTCACCAATCAGACACTGGCGCAGATTGAATTAGCCACTAAAAAATATGAGGTTGGCGTTTATACCTTGCCCAAGAAGCTGGACGAAGAAGTTGCCCTGCTGCACCTGGGCAGACTGGATGCCAAAGTTTCCAGGCTGACGAAAAAGCAGGCCGAATATCTGGGCGTGCCGGTGGATGGTCCATATAAGCCGGAATATTACAGATACTAAATATTTTCTTATTCATATCAGGACATCCCCGCTTCCGGGGATGCCCTGATATGAGCCATCAAGTTCTCATGCGATAGAACAGATACGCAGCCAGGCCGCCAAAAAGGATGTTGGAAGCCCAGGCTGCCACAAAAGCGGGCAGGGCTCCCGACCTTCCCAGCGACATGCTGAATGCATGGACAATCCAGTAAGAAAATCCTATAAATATGCCCATAGCCAAGCTCTGCATGAGGCCGCCGCTTCGTTCCGAACGAACGGAAAAGGGCATGCCGATAAAAACAAGGATCAGGCAAACGAACGGAAAGGCAATTTTCCCGTTCAAATCGACAAGGTATCCGGACACATCATATCCTTCCGCCCGTATTTTGTTCACATATCGCTTTAACTCAAAATAACCCATCCTTTCCGCGTCCTTCTGAATAATTTTAAAATCGTTCGGTTGTTCCGGGATAGCAATGACTTTCTCTTTAGCCCATTGCAGGGATGGCACATTGGTTTGATTAAAAGTAGCGATCAGAAGATTAAAGAACACCCATTGATTATTTTTCCATTCCGCTCTTTCGGCATCAATGCGTGTATTCAGCGTGAAATCGGGATTCAACTGATTGATAGTAATGCCGCGTAAAATATTCTTGTCCACGTCAAACATTTTAAAATTGTAAATAGCGTTATGGCCCCGGTACCAGATTTCATTTTGTTTGAAAACTCCCAGAGTCTTCTGCTTCTGCACATCAACTTTGATAATATGTTCGGTCTTCTGGATGGAGGCCGGCGTAGCCAGTTCAGTAAAAAAGAATAAAAAAACGGATACAATCGCCGTCACGGCTAAAACGGGAAGAGCGATGCGGTAAAGGCTGATGCCGTTGGCTTTCATGGCCGTGATTTCACTGAACTTGGATAAGAAGCTATAAGTCAGCAGCGTCGCCAGCAGAATTGCCACCGGCAGGGTCATCGAAATGATGAAAGGAATAGAATATAAAAAATAAGACGCCATTTGCACAGCCGTTGCTTTGTTGCTCATAAACATCCGAAATTTTTCAAAAAAATCAATAATCAGATAAAGTGTGATGAAAGTGATACAGGTTATGAGGAAAAATCTGAAAAATTCTCTGAGAATATATTTGTCAAGCAGCTTCAAAGGTTTGTCCTCAACTTTTCAACTTGTTGCGCCAAAAATGATCGTAGGCGATGTGGACAAGAGAAATCTCTCGATTGGCCATATAAAAAAGATAAATACCCAGCAAGGCAAAAATAACGTTCGGTGTCCAGACGCCAATGACTGGAGAGAGCCGGCCGGTTTCCACCAGCGCTTCGCCGCCGATACGTAAAAGGTAATAACCGGCGACAATCATAACGCCAACTGCAAAACCGCGGGATTTAACGGCACGGTGGCTGGTGATGCCCAAAGGCAGGGCCAGCAATCCGAAGAAAATACAGGATAAAGGAATGGAAAATTTTTTGTGCACTTCGATAGCCAGTTCACGAATGGTCGCATCATCCAGTCCCGGCTTTTTCATCCGTTCCAGGAGCTCCGTCATGGTCATGTCCGTGCTCGACTTTTTTTCATCGGTGAAAGTAGACAGCGTTGTGGATAGATCAAGGTTGATGTCGTAGATTTTAAAATCAACTTTCCGGTAGTTTTTGAAATCGGGCGTTACGGTATGAATCGAGCCATTCTCCATCCGCAGCTTAACGATCATCAATTTCGAATCGGCAACCAGGAAAGCTTTATCAGCCAGGATCGTATTTTGTTCGCCGATAACGCGGTTGTCCGAGATGATGACGCCCTTCATGTATCCGCCGTCCGCCGGAATTTTATCGGCGTACAAAAGAAGGTCTTTAAAATCCGCGTTAAATACCTTTTCCTTGATTCCAATGCTGGCGTTTTGTGAGGCCAGTTCGAAAAGAAGTTTCTTGGTGGCAAAATTAGACTGAGGCACAAAAAGATTTCCAATGATAATGGCGCAAACGAAAGCCAGCAAAGAGGTAATGGCCACGGGAAAATACATCTGGATTAAACTGACGCCTGACGACTTGAGAGCCGTAATTTCGTTGTCTGCGGAAAATCTGCCCATCGCGACGAGAATGGAGACTAAAAGCGCGATGGGAATCGTAAACAGCATAAAACTGGGCATGATCAGGAGGATCAGATGGCCGATGTCCAGAACATTGATCCCTTTATTGACCATCAGATCCATAATCTGAAGAATTTTCCCCATCAGCAGGACAAATGTCAAGACAAAGAGGATAATGATAAACGGGAAAGCGATTTCCCGAAATATGTAACGGTTGATAATTTTATTCATATCGTCATCAAAAATTTTTTAAAAACTAGCATGTATCGATGATTTTGCACAAGCAAAACATGACGGCTTCAGGAAATAGGTTTTTACCGGCCGGCGTGTATTGTTTTGTTGACAGTTGAATGCATTTTGCCTATATTCCTGTCTCATTTTAAAGAACTTGCGTATTGAAAAAGGGAATTGAACACATCATGAAAAAGGCCGTCGTTCTTTATATTATTCCTTTCATCCTTTACATCGCGCTTCTGGGCGTCATGCCGCTGATGGAACCTGATGAAGCACGCTAC
Source organism: Deltaproteobacteria bacterium HGW-Deltaproteobacteria-6 (assembly GCA_002840435.1). Classification (NCBI taxonomy): domain Bacteria; class Deltaproteobacteria; species Deltaproteobacteria bacterium HGW-Deltaproteobacteria-6. The sequence continues at coordinate 911,203 of PHAT01000001.1, read as the reverse complement.
AGTTTAATTCCCAGCGCGATGAATCAAACAGGCAACTATGTTACGCCTCACATCAAAAATACCATTTACCTGGAAAAACCGCCGCTGGCTTATTGGATGACGGCATTATCTTTTCGAATGCTGGGCGAAAACGATTTTTCGGCGCGATTATTTACGGGACTTTGCGCCTGGGGCTGTATCCTGCTGACTTTTTTCATCGGGCGACATTTTCGCGATGAAAAAGCCGGCCTTTACGCGGCGGCTGTTTTTACCATATCCGTCCTGCCTTTCATCCTGGGGCGGCTCAATATACTGGATGTGCCTTTAACCTTCTTTTTATGTCTGTCCATCTGGCTGGGCTACCTGTCTTTAACTTCGGAAAAGAAACCATATCTGTACTACTTTTTTTATTTTACCTGCGCTCTGGCTTTTTTAACAAAGGGGATTATCGGCGTTGTTTTTCCATTTGCCGTATTGGTGATCTGGCTCGTCTGGGCCGGGAGGTGGCGGCAAATATTGCAGCTGATTTCGCCTGTGGGAATCCTGATCTTTCTGGCCGTTGCTTGTCCGTGGCTTTATCTGGCGCAAAAAGAGAATGCGGACTTCCTCTGGTTTTTCTTCGTGCGCGAGCACTTCCTGCGCTTCACAACGCAAATGCACGGCAAGACGGAACCCTTTTATTACTTTTTGCCGATTATTATTGCCGGAACGATTCCCTGGTCCGTGTACTTGATTCGGGCGTGGCGTCGCAAGGCAATTCCGGAGTGGCTGTATCGCAAGGATGAAAATAAATTATTAGTCGTGTGGTTTTTATTTATTTTTATCTTTTATTCCGTTTCGTCTTCAAAACTTATAACTTATATTATTCCCGTTTTCATGCCGGTGGCTCTTTTTGCCGGCGGCCTGTTCCGCAACTATGAAGAAGAATTGCCGGAGCCATCCGGCAATAAAAAGATATTCTATCGCCTGATGGTTTTCACTCAGTCGCTGATCATCATGATCGCTCTTTTCGGGGTGCCCGTATTGAAGCGGTATGCTGATCCTGACCGGGGACTGGTCATTATGACGTCGGGTTATTGGTGGCTTTATATGATACCGGCGCTGTCAGCGGTGGTCCTGATGATTTTTCTTCCGGATTGGATTGCCCGCAAGTACCGCCGCGGCTGGTTTTTAACGGTCTATCTGCTCTGTTGTTTACTTTTGGCGAGCATCATTTTTCTGCTCAATGATTTTCTTTCACCCTATCGCAGTACGCAGGTCATCAGAGATGAAATTGCCAGACATGTTCCGCCGGGTCAGCTCTTTTATCAGTATCGGGTTAATTATTACGGGATTGATTTTTATAATAAGATTCGAACGCCCATTATAGAAGACTTTGGCGAGTTGAGTGACGGCATTGCAAAAATGCCGTCAGAGGAAAGAAAGAAATATTTCTTGTCGGTTCATGATTTCTATGAAAAAATCGAGCAGGAAAAAGAAATCTACTGCCTTGCGCAGCGTCCGAACCTGCTCAAAGAACTGCAGGCTAAGCCCTGGAAGGTTGATATTCTCTGGGAAAATGGCGAGTTTTACATTTTACGGATAAGAAATTAATTTTAAAGGATGAGTGATCCATGAATATTCGGAAGGATTTTTTACCTTTCAGCCGCCCGTCCATTGGTGACTCTGAGATTAACCGCGTTGTGGCCTGCCTGAAATCAGGCTGGATCACCACCGGCGCTCTTTGTAAGGAATTTGAAGATAAGTTCTGCGGGCTGACCGGGGCCAAACAGGCTGTCACACTGAACTCGGCTACGGCCGGTATGCATTTAATGCTGGCGGCTCTCAATCTGCAGCAGGGCGATGAAGTCATCACACCGTCCATGACGTTTGCCTCAACCGTCAATATGATAGCGTTGCGTCAGGCAAAACCCGTATTTGTCGATGTTGAATACGATACGCTCAATATCAATTGTGATTTGATTGAAGAAAAAATATCAGCAAAAACGAAAGCGATTATTCCGGTTCATTTTGCCGGGGCTCCTGCGGATATGGATAAAATCAATCATCTTGCCCGCAAACACGATTTGACGGTTGTCGAAGACGCGGCTCATGCGGTGGGGACTTATTATAAGGGAATTCATGCCGGCGGTTTCGGCCATGCCGCTATCTTTTCTTTTCATCCGATCAAAAACATAACAACCGGCGAGGGTGGGATGATTACGCTCAGTGATGCTGATTTAGAAAAAAAATTGCGTCTGATGAGATTTCATGGAATAGAAAGAGACGCTTGGAAAAGGTATGGCAAAGGCGGTGATCCCTCCTATGACATTATGGAACCGGGCTACAAGTATAATATGCCGGATCTGCTGGCAGCGCTCGGGTTGGCGCAGCTAGAACGATGGCAGGAATTTAATGCGCGCCGTCAAGCATTAGCCCGGCTTTATCTTGAGGGCCTGCAGGGATTAAACGGACTGGATTTGCCGGAAGCGCCGCCGTACGATCATATCCATGCCTGGCATTTGTTCATCATTAAAATAAAAGATTTTTCCCGGGATGCGTTTATGCAGAAGCTGGCGGATTATAATATCGGCTACGGCCTGCACTTTACTCCGGCGCATGAGTTGTCCTACGTGAAGACAAGATACGGTGTAAGGGCCGAGTCGCTTCCCGAAACAAGCCGGGCGGCGGATAAAATAATATCTTTGCCTTTATTTCCGGATATGACGGAAGATGATGTCCGATATGTTTGCGCGGCAATAAAGGAGATTTTGAAAAATGTCTAAGGTTCAGATTTCGATTGTTATACCGGTTTATAACGAAGAGGCAAATCTGGCGGCCTTGATGGGCAGACTGATGCCTGTTATGAAGAATCTGGGAAAAAGCTTCGAGATTATCCTGATTGACGACGGAAGCCGTGACAATTCGCTTGCGCTTCTGAAGGAATATGCGTCGAATCCTTTTGTGAGGGTTGTGGAACTGACCAGGAATTATGGACAGCATGCGGCCATTATGGCGGGATTTTCTGTGGTGCGCGGCGATATCATTGTAACGATGGATGCGGATTTGCAGAATCCTCCGGAAGAGATACCGAACCTGGTTTCCGTGATGGAGCAGGGGAGCTATGATGTTGTCGGCACCATCAGAAAGGGGCGCAAGGATTCTTTCCTGAGAATATTCCCGTCAAAAATTGTCAATATGGTCGCGAGAAAAATAACCCGTGTCAGTATGCGGGACTGGGGATGCATGTTGCGGGCCTATAGCCGTCCCGTGGTTGAACGGATGATCGCCTGCCATGAACAGGCGACTTTTATTCCGGCATTGGCGACTGTTTTTGCCAAACGCGTGACGGAAATTGAAGTGGCCCATGAGGAGCGGTTCGGCGGTAAATCCAATTATCCTTTGAGAAAGCTTATTAACCTCCAGTTCGATTTAGTGGCGTCTTTTTCGGATTTGCCGATGAAATTGATTATGTACGGCGGCATTTTCATGTCCTTGCTGGGGGTGTGCTTTGGTGCCGTACTGGCTGTAGCCCGTCTGGTTTACGGCGCCCGCTGGGCGGCTGAAGGTATCTTTACGCTATTTGCTATTTTGTTTGTCTTTGTCGGTTTGCAGTTTTTTGCTCTGGGTGTCATCGGAGAATATATCGGCAGAATTTACCGCGAAGTCCGTAAGAGACCTGAATTTGTCATTGAAAATATTTATCAGGCCAAAGAGGACGCATGAAAGCAGTTGTTTTAGCCTATCACAATATGGGAATTGCGGGACTTGATGCCCTGTTTCAGCATGATTTTGAAATTGCCGCTATTTTTACCCATGAAGACGATCCTCAGGAAAACTGCTGGTTCGGTTCCGTGAAGGACTGGGCGCTGAAACATGATATTCCCTGTTATACTACGGAAAGTATCAATTCGCCGGAGTGGGTAGATAAAATAGCATCCCTGAAACCGGACGTCATTTTTTCTGTATATTACCGGAAAATGATCGGCCGGGCCATTCTCGATATTCCACGTCTGGGTGCCATGAATCTTCATGGATCGCTCCTTCCTGCATACCGTGGGAGGTGTCCGGTAAACTGGGTGCTGGTTAAAGGTGAGCATCAGACGGGGGTAACGCTCCATTTCATGGTTGACAAGCCTGATGCCGGTGATATCGTCGGGCAGCAGGAAGTCAACATCGATTTTCAGGATACCGCACGGACGCTGTATGATAAACTCTGTGCGGCGGCAGGACAGCTTTTGAATAATTTGCTGCCGGTGATTAAAACCGGTCAAATCCCGAGCCGCAAACAGGATTTGACACGGGGAAGTTATTACGGCGGCAGGCGTCCGGAGGACGGCCGCATCGACTGGACGAAATCAGCGGTCGAGATTTACAATCTGATCCGCGCGGTGACAAACCCTTACCCGGGGGCGTTTTCCCTGCTGGAAAATGATGAAAAGATTATTGTCTGGCGGGCGGAGCCCGCGGCATTATCCTTTGGAAACGAGCCGGGCGATGTTGAAATATCAGGACAGGATGTTCTTGTGAAAACAGGCATTGATGCTATAAGGCTTTTGGATGTTGAAATATCCGGAAAAAGAATGATTGAATCGCAGATTTGTGAATACTTTAAAACGAGAAAGGTGATTAAACTTAAATGAAGATATTAATACTGGGCGTAAACGGTTTTATCGGACACCATCTGGTTAACAGAATACTGGCCGAAAGGCCCGATTGGCAGGTATTCGGAATGGATTTGGGCACGGAGCGGATTGGCGCTGCGCTGAATAATCCGCGTTTCAATTTCCTGGAAGGCGATATTTCCATCAACAAGGAGTGGATCGAATATCATATCAAAAAATGTGATGTGATCATGCCTTTGGTGGCTATCGCCACGCCGAAAGCTTATGTGGAAGATCCGATCGGCGTTTACAACCTGGATTTTGAAATGAATATCAACATTATCAAACAATGCGTAAAGTATCATAAGCGTGTTGTATTTCCCTCCACGTCGGAAGTCTATGGGGCTTGCACCGATCCGGAATTCAAGGAAGACGAAAGCTATCTGGTGGTGGGACCCATTGCCAAAGAACGCTGGATTTACTCCTGCTGCAAGCAATTGCTGGATCGTGTTATTTACGGATACGGCACGCGGGGCCATCTTGAATTCACGCTTTTTCGACCGTTCAACTGGATCGGACCCAAACTGGATTCTCTGGATACGGCCAAAGAAGGAAGTTCCCGCGTCGTCACCCAATTTATCGCCGAATTACTCCTGAAGCGACCGATTAATCTGGTCGACGGCGGTCAGCAGAAACGCTGCTTTACTTATGTAGATGACGGTATTGCAGCACTCATGAAAATTCTGGAAAACAAAAATGATGTCTGTAAAAATCAAATCATCAATATCGGCAATCCCTACAATGAGTGTTCGGTAAAGGAACTGGCGGATATTCTCAAACAATTATTCAAAGAGCATCCCGACCATAAAAATGATTCGACCTATTCCGATATTGTTGAAGTCCCCGCCGACACTTTCTACGGAAAAGGTTATCAGGATATTTATACACGCAAGCCAAGCATCGAGAAGGCCAGAAATCTTCTTCAATGGGAACCGAAAGTCGACTTGAAGGAATCCATGCGGCTGACGCTTAATTCGTTTTTGGAAGAAAAATAAAAGCAGGGCCTTTTTCGCTGCTTCAAACGGAATATCTTATGGGAATGCTCGGGCTAAAAATTGATGTAGATACCTATTGGGGTATGAAAAATGGCGTTCCCCGTCTTTTGCAGGTATTAAAAGATTTCCACGTCAAGGGGACTTTTTTCTTAAGCATCGGACCTGATAACTCGGGGCGCGCCGCGCTACAGCTTATTAAAAATCCGCTTTTCCTGAAAAAAATGCTGCGAACAAAAGCCGCCAGTCTTTATGGATGGAAAACCGCTTTGTACGGCACGCTGTTGCCTGCGCCGATGATTGCATTGTCCTTCCCGGATATCGTTCATCAAATCATCCATGAAGGCCATGAGGTGCAGTTTCATGCCTGGGATCACCGCCGCTGGCAGGATGAACTGCCTAAAAAATCAGAACAATGGATTGAGCGCTGGTTTGAATCGGGGATAAGCGGGTTTGAAAAGTTGACAGGAAAAAAACCCACCGCGTTTGGAGCGCCATCCTGGCTGATTGATGATCGCGTTTTAAAAACTCTTCAAAACTATCATTTTGAATACCTCAGCTGCACGCGGGCAAAGACGCCTTTTATTCACGAAGAACTCAATATTCCGGAAATACCATCCGATCTGCCGTGTTTTGAAGAGCTTGATCCTCAAAAAGACGTATCCATCATCGGCGGTTTAATGAACGATGCAAGCCATCATGTTCTTCCGGTTCATGCCGAAGTGGAGGGTGGAATTTTTGAAGAAAAGTTCAGGAGACTTTTGAAGAACAGCTTGGCGATGGGGATAAGGATTGTGAGGCTGGAAGAAATGAAAGCTGATCTGAACCTTGACCTTTTTGTCAAACGAAAGCATAAAATGGATTTGCTGCCGGGCAGGCATTCTCCCTGCGCCATATAAGTCAGGGGGCGCTGATAAGATAATATATTAAATTCATTAATAAATAATGGTTGATTGGCGATGAGAGACCCCGCTACTTATGCTTGACTTTGATTTTCCTCTATGTTAGGTATCGGAAACTTTGTGGCCTGACATTTGTTTTTTTAGCTTCGGTTCCTGAGGAGGAAGATGTCTGATAATTTCTTTACACTGATGATTATTCCCCGTAGAAAGAGCGCAGTGACAAAGATTTCTCTTTCGAGTAATTTGGTGCGAGGACTTTTCGTTGGTTCCATTCTGGCTGTCCTCTTAACCTCTTATGTTATTTACGATTACGCCAGCATTAAAAGAGATCGGGCAGAACTCTCGCGCCTCAGACAACAGACAGCCCAGCAATCAAAGGAGATCAATGATTTAGCCTTAAAGGTCGATCAATTTGCCGATCGGATGGAAGAATTTAAACAATTCGATAAAAAAATACGAATATTGGCAATAAATCAGGTCGGACGGGATAAAAAAATTCCATTGGGTATCGGAGGCTCGAACAACGAGCAGATCAGATTAAAAGAGTTGATTGATCAGGATCGTGAAAAACTTATTTCCGGCATGCGTAACAGCATCAGTCAGTTAAATGATGATGCCAACGAAAGAGAGTTAAGCTTTAATGAACTTTTAAAATTTCTTCGGGAACAAAAATCTCTTCTGGCTGCTACGCCTTCTCTGTGGCCGGTCAGAGGGTGGGTTACCTCAGAATTTGGCTTGCGGGACAATCCTTTCGGGAAGGGAACCGAGTTTCATAAAGGTCTGGACATTGCAACAAGAATGGGAAAAGAAGTCACCGCTCCGGCTGATGGACTTGTTATTGAGGCTGCCTATCGTTCCGATGATGGCCACATTGTGAGAATTGATCATGGGCACGGTGTTTCCTCCAGTTATGCGCATTTATCAAAGATAGCTGCAAAACAAGGTCTCCGGATTAAAAGGGGTGACGTGCTGGGCTATGTCGGCGATACCGGTCGGAGTACCGGAACGCATCTCCATTACGGTGTCTATGTGAATAATGTTCCGGTCAATCCAAGAAAATACTTGAAATAATCAACGGATCTGCATTAATATTCTTAAACGTCGGTCCCGGGCGGGTAACTGAAGCGTTTAAATATCCGGGTAAATTATTTCCCCAATAGATTGTTGTTTTTTTTAAATGATTAAATGTGTTAAAATCCGCCGGTAAAAACCGGTTTTTTTTTGAAGGTGAAAGATGCTGGATGCAATTCTCAAAAAGATAGTGGGAACAAAAAATGATCGTGAATTAAAACGATTATCCATACTGCTGAACGAAGTTAACGGTTTTGAAACCGAACTGATGTCACTTAGTGACGCCGAATTAAAGAACAAGACACTCTATTTCAGGGAAAAGCTTAAAAACGGATTAACGCTTGACGATATCCTGACGGAAGCGTTTGCGGTAGCCAGAGAAGCGTCGCGCAGAACGCTGATGATGCGGCCTTTTGATGTGCAGGTTATCGGCGGAATTGCTTTGCATGAAGGCAAAATTGCGGAAATGAAAACAGGGGAAGGCAAAACGCTGGCCGCAACGATGCCGCTGTATCTGAATGCTCTGGAAGGCAAAGGATGCCATGTCGTAACAGTTAATGATTATCTGGCCCGCCGCGACGCGGAATGGATGAGTCCTATTTATCATTTCCTCGGATTGACCGTGGGCGTTATTATACACGGCATGGACGACGACGAACGCCGCAATGCCTATGGGAAGGATATTACTTACGGCACCAACAACGAGTTTGGGTTTGATTATCTTCGCGATAACATGAAATTCAGCCTCGAAGAATATGTTCAGCGGGAATTCAATTTCGCGATCGTCGATGAAGTCGATAGTATCTTAATTGATGAAGCCCGAACGCCGCTTATTATTTCCGGTGCATCGGAAGAATCGACGGAAAAATATTATAAGATCAATCAGATCATTCCGCGCTTAAAGAAAGATGTGGATTATACGATTGAAGAGAAGAGCAAAACAGTTGTTTTAACTGAAGAAGGCGTGTCTAACGTTGAAAAATATTTAAATGTTCAGAATTTGTACGAGCCGCGCAATATTGAAATTGTGCATCATGTAAATCAGGCTCTGCGGGCTCACACATTATTCAGACGCGACGTGGATTATCTGGTCAAAGATGGTGAAGTGATTATCGTCGATGAGTTTACCGGACGAGTCATGCCGGGCAGGCGATACAGTGACGGCCTGCATCAGGCGCTGGAAGCAAAAGAAAAGGTTAAGATTGAAAAAGAAAATCAGACCATGGCGTCCATTACATTCCAGAATTATTTCAGGATGTATAAAAAACTGGCGGGAATGACCGGTACGGCCGATACGGAAGCCGCTGAATTCAAGAAAATTTATAATCTGGACGTTCTGGTTATGCCGACCAACATGCCGATGATCCGCCAGGATCATAATGACTTAATTTATAAAACGGAACAGGAAAAAATCGCAGCCGTCATTGAAGAAGTGAAGGCATTGCACAAAGCCAAACGACCCGTGCTGATTGGCACCATTTCCATTGAGAAGTCTGAGCTTCTGGGTAAGCATCTTACCCGCGCTGGAGTGAAGCATCATGTGCTGAATGCTAAGAATCATGAAAGAGAAGCGGAAATCGTTGCCCAGGCTGGGCAGCCGGGACAGGTTACAATTTCTACAAACATGGCCGGCCGCGGCACGGATATCAAGCTTGGTGAAAATGTCGCCGAACTGGGCGGGCTGCATATTCTGGGAACAGAAAGGCACGAAAGCCGCCGGATTGACAACCAGCTGAGAGGGAGAGCAGGCCGTCAGGGGGATAACGGCTCTTCGCGTTTCTATCTTTCCCTGGAAGACGATTTGCTGCGGGTCTTCGGAGCTGAAAGAATATCCTCGGTGATGGATACGGTCGGTCTTGAAGAAGGACAGCCTATTGAACATAAATACATCTCCAAAGCGATTGAAAACGCTCAGAAAAGGGTGGAGGGCCAGAACTTCGATATTCGTAAACATCTGCTCGACTATGATGACGTGATGAATAACCAGAGAAAAGTCATCTATGAACAGCGTAAAAAAGTGTTACGTGGCGATAACTTATGGTCAGATGTTGAAGAGATGGTTGAAGAAATAACCGGCGATTTATTAAATGAATTTATCGGTGAAAAAAGCCATCCCCAGGATTGGGATCTCAAGCCTCTTGAAGATGCGATATTTAAACAATTCAACTTACGATTAGACATCGTCAATGCAAAAGAGATGACTTCCGTGGATGCTGTCCGCGACTTCATTATCCGGAATGTTCAAAAATATTTGCGGGACCGAGAAAAAGAATTCGGTCCGGAACTCATGCCCTATCTCATGAAAGTTATCATGTTGCAGGCTATTGACACCCATTGGAAAGAACATTTGCTGTCCATGGATCATTTAAGGGAAGGCATCGGATTGCGCGGTTACGGTCAAAAGGACCCGGTAAGAGAGTATCAGCGCGAAGGATATGCCATGTTCATGGAAATGATCAGCCGTATTAAAATGGATACTCTGGAAAAACTTTGTATCGTTAGAATTCAAAGGGAGGAAGAAGTCGAAGAAATAAGACAGAAGCAGAAACAGGATTACATTATGAGCCGCGGCGAAGACACGCCGGCAAATCAAACCATCAAGCGTGAGAATGAAAAGGTTGGCCGGAACGATCCTTGTCCTTGCGGCAGCGGTAAAAAATATAAAAAATGTTGCGGTGCTTAGCCTTTAAGAGGAGTAGCAGGAATGGCGAAATCGACGAGTAAAATAAGTGTTCCCGGTTTTTTAGCAAACGGAGTTTCTGTCGGCATTAAGGGCGGCGACCAAAAGGATCTGGGGCTGATCTATTCCACAGTTCCGGCAAAGGTTGCCGCGCTGTTTACAAAAAATACCTTCAAAGCCGCTCCGGTGTTAATTGATACTGAAAGGGTCAAAAGAGGAATCGCGCAGGCGATCATTACGAACAGCGGCTGTGCCAACGCAGCTACCGGAAAAGAAGGGATGGCGGACGCGCTGGCCGTTTCTTCAGCAGCGGCCAGGCAATTAAAGATATCCGAAGAGCATCTGCTGGTTTGTTCAACGGGTGTAATCGGTAAAAGGCTTCCCGTTAAAAAAATCGAAACAGGTATCGGTAAACTGGTCAAGGGACTCAATGAATTTGGTATTGAAGATGCCGAAGCCGCCATGATGACAACGGATAAGTATCCCAAAATAGCTATTCGCAAAGGTATTGTCGGCGCAAAAGATATTACGATCTGCGGGATTGCCAAAGGCGCCGGTATGATTGAACCGAACATGGCAACGCTGTTGACTTACGTGATGACCGACGCGTTGATTGACGCTAAAGCGCTCAATACAGTATTTCATCAGGTGATTGATTCCACCTTTAACGCCATCAGCGTGGATGGTTGTATGAGCACCAATGATACGGCCATTATTCTGGCCAATGGTCTGGCGGGAAACAACCCGCTGGAGCGGGCTCAGGCCAGGCTTCAAAGATTCCGGGAGATGCTGACGGATGTCCTGGCGGAACTGTCGCAGGCCGTAGTGAAAGATGGCGAAGGTGCGACAAAATTTATAACGATTCTGGTTGATGGTGCCAAATCTAAATCCGATGCGAGACGGGTTGCGTATTCGGTTGCCAATTCCAATCTAGTTAAAACCGCTTTTTTTGGTGAAGATCCCAATTGGGGCAGAATTATTGCCGCCGTTGGATCTTCGGGAATACCGCTGGAAAAAGAAAAAATCAGTTTATCGATCGGGAACATGACTGTATTCTCACAAGATACACCTGCCAACATCCCTCTTGCCAAATTGAAAGAAGTCTTTCAAGGCGACAAAATTGAGATCCGCGTCGGTTTGGGGGGCGGTGATAAGTCCTATTGCGTTTATGCATCGGATCTTTCATACGATTATGTCAAAATCAACGCGGATTACTCAACCTGAGAAAATGAATAAATATATTAATTTTATTGCTAAAAATGTTATTTGAGCTTGAACAATTCGATTATTTGTGGTAATTGCCGCAAAATTTCACACATCCTCTGATTGACGGCATGTTGCTTAGAAATTAAGTGTGCCGCACAAGTTGACGGGGGTGGCGGAAAAAAACAAAGGAGAAGAAAATATGTCAGCAATTTCAATGAAACTGTTACTCGAAGCCGGTGTTCATTTCGGACATCAAACCAACAAATGGAACCCTAAAATGAAGCCCTACATCTTCGGGGCGCGCAACAACATCTACATTATTGATCTTCAGCAAACCGTCGGTATGTTCCAGTCGGCCTATAATTTTGTGGTAGATACGGTCAGTCAGGGGAAAGAAATTCTTTTTGTCGGAACCAAGAAACAGTCGCAGGAAGCAATCCGTGAAGAGGCGTCGCGCTGCGGCATGCCTTATGTCAATCAGCGTTGGCTGGGTGGCATGTTAACCAATTTCGTCACCGTTAAAAAGAGTGTTGATCGTTTAAACAGCTTGAACAAGATGTTCAATGACGATTCCATTAAGGCGTTTCCCAAAAAAGAAATTACCAAACTGCAAAAAGAGATGGATAAACTGGAAAATGTTTTAGGCGGCATTAAAAACATGAAATCCCATCCGGCGGCTGTTTTCATTGTCGATCCCAACCGGGAACACATCACCGTCAAAGAAGCGAAAAAATTGAGAGTTCCTCTGGTCGCCATTGTTGATACCAACTGCGATCCGACGGATATCGACTATATCATTCCGGGAAATGACGATGCCATTCGGGCTATAAAATTGTTTGCCTCGAAATTTGCGGATGCTGTTTTAGAAGGCAAAAAACGATTCGAAGAGAAACTGGCTGCTGAATCCAACAAGGAAGCGGGAGCAGCTGTTGTCATCAATAAAGACGCCGAAGCGGATATTCCCGAAAGCGTCGAGATGGAAAATGGTTCTGCCCCAACAGAGAAATAATGAGCGCGCAAAACGCGTACAATGGTGTTTTAGGAATAGAATTCTAGGAGGATAAGAAATTGGAAATCACTTCAACGATGGTAAAAGAATTAAGAACGAAAACCGGCGCCGGCATGATGGATTGCAAAGAAGCGCTTGCGGCGGTGGATGGCGATTTTGAAAAAGCGATTGATTTTTTAAGAAAAAAGGGACTTTCTGCTGCAACCAAACGGTCATCCAAAGCGGCCAAAGATGGAACCGTAGCTTCATATATTCACATGGGTGGTAAAATCGGTGTGATGGTGGAAATCAATTGTGAAACGGATTTTGTGGCCAAAACCGATGATTTTCAGGCCATGGCCAGAGATATTGCCATGCATGTCGCCGCATCGAATCCACTTTGTGTGCGTCCGGAAGAAATTGCCGAGGACATTCTCAACCGCGAGAAAGAAATTTATCGCAGTCAGTTACGCGAAGAAAAGAAGCCGGAAAAGATTTGGGATAAAATAATCGAGGGAAAACTTAAAAAATATTATGAAGACGTTTGCCTGACCGAACAGAAATTTGTCAAAAATCAAGACATCACGGTCGGAACACTGATCAGCAATATGATTGCTAAGACAGGTGAAAACATCGTTATTCGCCGTTTCGCCCGTTTCCAGCTTGGCGAGGAAACTAAGCAATAATGAGCGAAAAAAAGAAAGCCGCTTATAAAAGAATTCTTTTGAAGCTCAGCGGGGAAGCCCTGTTAGGCAAGCAATCCACCGGTGTCGATCCGGATGTGGCGAATTATATTGCCGCTGAAATAAAGTCTCTGGCTGATTTGAAAATCCAGATCGGCATTGTCATCGGAGGCGGAAATATTTTTCGGGGCATCGAAGCCAGCGCCAAGGGTATGGACAGAACTACCGCCGATTACATGGGGATGCTGGCAACCGTCATCAACAGTCTCGCTCTCCAAAGCGCTTTGGAGATGCGCGGTCTGCCGACGCGTGTTCAATCTTCCATTGAAATGAGAGAAATTGCGGAACCTTATATTCAGCGCAAAGCAGTTCGCCATCTGGAAAAGGGTAGGATTGTCATATTCGCCGGCGGAACGGGAAATCCCTATTTTTCCACGGATACAGCCGCATCATTGAGAGCAATGGAAATTCGTGCGGACGTCATCATGAAAGCTACAAAGGTTGATGGTGTTTATGATGCGGATCCGGTGAAGAATAAGTCTGCTGTTATGTTTAAAAAGATAAGTTATATCGATGTATTAACAAAAAATCTTAAAGTAATGGATTCAACAGCGATTACCTTATGCAAAGATAACTCATTACCCATAATCGTTTTTAATTTGCAGAAGAAGGGAAACATCCGGGGCGCTATTTGTGGCAAAAAAATTGGAACTTACGTAGGAGAATGATGATGAAAGAGCAGATTTTTTCAAAGTTAAAAGATGAGATGGAAAAAACGATATCTTCTCTGGAGAAATCATTCAGCAGAGTAAGAACCGGTCGGGCATCTGTTTCACTGCTGGATGGTATCAAGGTTGATTATTATGGAACACCAACCCCGATGGCTCAGGTAGCCACTCTTTCTGTTCCGGAAAGCCGCCTCATCGTGATTGCGCCCTGGGATGCAACGGCCATCGGCGCAATTGAAAAAGCGATTCAGAAGTCTGATTTAGGTTTAATGCCTTCCACTGACGGCAAGGTGATTCGCCTGTCCATTCCTCAATTAACGGAAGAGCGGCGCAAAGAGCTGGTGAAGGTTGTTAAAAAAATGGCTGAAGAAGGCAAGGTTAAGCTGCGCAACGAACGTCGCGATGCCAATGAAGCGTTAAAAGATTTAAAGAAGAATAATAAAATGTCTGAGGATGAACTGCACGGTGCTCAGGATGAAGTTCAGAAATTAACGGACCGTTATATCGAAAAAACAGATAAGATTCTGTCGGCAAAAGAAAAAGAAATTATGGAGATTTAAGCGCAAGCGCAGAAAATATTTTCAATGGGGAGTCAAAAGCTCCCCATTTGTTTTTGAGGATCTATTGAATCATAATGTTTAAGATTGATCAAAACCACTTGCCCCGGCACATAGCCATTATTATGGACGGCAATGGGCGATGGGCAAAACAGCATGCCATGGGGCGGATTCGAGGCCATAAAAAAGGGGCCCAGGCTGTCAGGGCCACAGTAACGGCATGTCGCGAATTGGGAATTCAATACCTGACATTATTTGCGTTCTCCTCTGAAAACTGGGGCAGGCCCAGCGAGGAAGTTAACGCCCTGATGTTATTGCTTGCAGACTATTTGGACAAGGAAGCACCAACCCTTCAAAAACAGGAAATCAGGCTTACGACCATCGGAGATATTGACCGGCTCTATCCTCCTGTGAGAGAAAAACTTCTGGAAGTGAAAAAGCTTACCGGACAAAACCGGAATATGGTATTGAATCTGGCATTAAGCTACGGCGGCCGTGATGAGATTGTTATTGCAGCACAAAAAATGATAGCAGACAGCCGGGATGGAAAGCTTAAGATCGAAGATATCGATAAGGATATGATGGGACGTTATTTATACACCCATAACATTCCGGATCCCGATCTGCTAATTCGAACCAGCGGCGAGTATCGCATCAGTAATTTTCTTCTCTGGCAGCTGGCATATACTGAACTTTATTTTACGGATGTCTTATGGCCTGATTTTAAGAAGGAGGATTTGTTGAAGGCGATTGCTGTTTACCAGCGCCGCGAGAGGCGTTTCGGATTAACAAGTGAGCAAATCAGCAACAAATAGTTTTTCACAAAAAGGGTAGAAGATGGCAATAAAAAACTCTAATCTGCAAAGATGGCTGACTGGCATTGTTTTAGCGGTGGCAATACTCCTGATCATCTTTTTAGGCCCTTTAGAATTATTGACTGCTGTGGTTACTCTGCTTATTATCGTCGCCGTCTGGGAATATAACGGCATTGTCTTCGGTTCCGGTTTTCTGAAGGAAAAAATTGAAAGTCTGATCTTCGCCATTCTCATTCCGGGATTTATGTTCATCGGCAATGCTCAATTGCTGGTTGCCCTGCTGGTCTTTGCAGTTCTGGTCGTTTTTATTGTCTTTCTGTGGAAGGTCGACGAAACCAGCTTTGATGTATCCTCCGTGGCTAAAGTGATTTTCGGAATGCTCTATATTCCGTTACTGACATCGCACTTTATTTTACTTCGCAAACTGGACAACAATAGCGGCATATATTGGATTTTGCTGGTTCTGGTGATTGGAATTGTCGGCGATACTGTAGCGATGTACGTGGGCAAATCGTTGGGTAAAAGGAAGCTGATTCCACTGGTCAGTCCCGGTAAGACCATTGAAGGTACCATAGGACTTATGATAGGCGGCACCATAGCTGCTACTCTATTCGGTTATTTTTTATTTCGAGAAATCTCTCCGGTCCATTTCGTGATTCTCGGTTTTGTGGGCAGTATTATCGGGCAGCTGGGAGACCTTTGCGAATCCGCCATCAAAAGAAATTACGGCAGAAAGGACGCCAGTTCGTTGTTACCCGGGCACGGGGGGCTCATGGACCGACTGGACAGTCTGATGTTTTTGGCTCCCTTTGTCTATTATTACCGCATTTTTGTGATTGGCTGATGAAAAAGATAACATTATTAGGATCAACAGGTTCCATCGGCGTCAGTACACTGGATGTTATTGCTGAGAACCCTGAAAAATTTAAGGTTGTGGCGCTTGCCGCTGGACGGAACGTCCGGCTTCTGGCCCGACAGATTTTAAAATTTCATCCCAAAATGGTTGCGGTTCAATCCAAACCCGATGCCCGGCGATTGTGCGAAATCCTGGGACCGAAGAATAATATTTCAGTTCTCTATGATGAAACAGGTGCTGAAGAAATTGCTTCTTATCCGTCTTCCGATATCGTAATTTCAGCCATTTCCGGTGCGGCGGGGCTGAAGCCTACACTGGCGGCGATAGAAGCGGGGAAAGACATTGCCCTGGCCAACAAAGAAACTATGGTGGTGGCAGGGGCTGTTGTTACGAAGAAAGCCAGACAAAAAAAGATCAACATTCTTCCCGTGGATAGTGAGCACAGTGCGATATTTCAATGTTTGGCAGGACAGATGCCGCAAAATTTAAAAAAGATTATTCTCACGGCTTCCGGCGGTCCTTTTTTCGGTTTATCGAAGGATGATCTGAAGAAAGTGACACTTCAGCAGGCGCTTAAACATCCGCGCTGGAAAATGGGTCGCAAAATCACGATTGATTCAGCCTCCATGATGAATAAAGGACTGGAAGTTATTGAAGCAAAATGGTTGTTTAATGTGGACATTGCTCATATTGATGTTTTAATTCATCCGCAAAGTGTGGTGCATTCGCTGATTGAACTTCTTGATGGATCAGTTTTAGCGCAACTGGGCATTGCCGACATGAGAATACCGATTGCTTATGCTTTAGGTTATCCGGATCGTTTGACCAATGACCTGCCGATATTAAATCTGGCGAAAACAGGCCCATTAGAGTTTCATCAGCCGGATATGAAAAAGTTTCCCTGTCTTGGGCTGGCTTATGAAGCGGGGCGTTCGGGGGGAACTGCGCCTGTGGTTTTAAACGCCGCCAATGAAGTTGCTGTTGCCGCGTTTCTTGAAAATAAAATTTGCTTTAATGATCTGCCGAAAGTAATAGAAAAAGTGTTGAATAAGCATCAGGCAATGAACAATCCATGTCTGGAAGACATTCTGGGAGTTGATCGCGAGGCCAGAATACAGACCCAAAACGTTATTAAAAAGTTAAAGAAAGGATAATAGTTTGGTTACCTTAATTTCATTTATCGTTTTACTGGGTATTCTGATTTTTGTTCATGAATTCGGTCATTTTCTGGCTGCACGCATTGGTGGAGTGGGGGTTTTAAAATTCTCTCTGGGATTCGGGCCCAAAATTGTCGGGAAAAAAATCGGTGAAACAGAGTATGTCCTGTCCTGGATTCCCCTGGGCGGATTTGTCAAATTGCTGGGTGAGTCCGGCACGGAAGAATTATCACCGGAAGATGAAGAAAGATCTTTTTTTAAACAACCGACCTGGAAGCGCTTACTCATTGTGCTGGCAGGGCCTGTTTTTAACTTCCTGCTTGCCATTGTCATTTTCTTTATTGTTTACATGTATGGACTGCCCAATCTCCTCCCCGTCATCGGCCAGATGTCGCCGGAATCCGCTGCTGAGCAGGCAGGCATTGCAACCGGTGATAAAATTATAATGATGGATGGCAAGAAGATAACGTATTGGGATGAAATAAAACCAATCATAACAGACTCTAAGGGTAAGGATGTTCGGATAGTTGTGGCGCGCGGCAATGAGGAGAAGACGGTGACCGTAAAACCGAAATTATCCAAAGCAAAGAATATTTTCGGCGAGGAAGAATCAACCTACCTGATTGGTGTTTCGCCGGCGGGCAAGACGGTCATTGAAAGGAAAAATCCTTTGATGGCCATCGTTTCTTCATGCAGCAAGACGTGGGAAATAAGCAAGCTGACGGTTATTTCCGTTGTAAAAATGATTGAAGGGGTTATTTCGCCCCGGACGCTCGGCGGACCTATTTTCATAGCTCAGGTGGCGGGGAATCAGGTTAAGGAAGGCATCATCCCGTTTATTCTTTTTATGGCGATTCTTTCAATTAATTTGGGCGTCATCAATTTATTTCCTATTCCTGTTCTGGATGGAGGACATATATTCTTTTATCTCATCGAGATGGTCACGCGCAGAGAAATTCCTCTGAAGGTTAAAGAAATATCTCAACAAATCGGTTTTGTCGCTTTGCTGATGCTGATGCTTTTTGTCATCATGATTGATATTGAACGGCTCAATATTAAACCGATCAACGATGTTTTGAAATTATTTAAGTAATATGTTGACATTAGCTTTCGATACTTCTTCAAAAACAGCCTCGGTATCCCTGCTGCGGGATGAAACAGTTTTATATGATACACTTATCAATAAAGGACTGAACCACTCAGAAGTGCTTCTTCCGTCCATCGACGAGGCCTGCCGGCTGACGGGTATTAAGTTGCCTGAAATTGATTTATTTGCCTGCACATTGGGGCCGGGGTCGTTTACCGGCTTGCGCATTGGCGTCAGTACCCTCAAGGCTTTGATGATGGCAACAGGCAAACCGGCGGCGGGTGTTTCAACCCTTGCCGCACTGGCGCTCAATGTGGACGAAAAAGAAAAAATAATCGGTTCGATGATGGATGCGGGTCGCGGACAGGTTTATCTTGCATACTACCAGTATGGTCAGGACGGTATTTTGAATCAGCTGGAAGCAGCAAGAGCTCTTGATCCACAAAGCATTCTTGATCCCTATGAAGAGCAGGTGATCTATGTGGGCGACGGTGCGATTAAATATGCCGGCGTGGTTGGTTCCCTTTCAGCCAACAAAAATAAACTAGCCCCCGCGGAACAGCAATTTGTATGTGCTTCAGCTGTGGGAACTCTGGCGATTGAAAAATACCGCCGCAATGATTTGCTTGATTTGGCAGGATGTGCTCCTGTTTATTTACGTTCAGCCGATGCGCTGCCGAAAAAGCAAATGCTTCCTTGAAGCAATCCTTGATAAACGCTTATCGATTAAATCTTCTTTTGAATTTTGGACAAAAGCTTATCCACTTTTTGATTGCGGGGATTCAGTGAAAGTACAAACTGCAACCTGCGCATGATATCGGCAATCTTTACCTGATTGGGTGAGTCCTGATAGGTCAGATATTGCAGATTGGCCAGATTGAAGTTTGTATCTTCATGAAAAGGGTTCAGGGCAAGAGATTTACGATAGGAGTCTATTGCAGCCGGGTAATCATTGTTTGCCTCATGAATCAAGCCCACGCTGTTCCAGACATCGGCGTTGTCATGATCCAGCTTCAGAACATTTTGAAATTGCTTTAAAGCGGCAGAATAGTTTCCCAGCTGAAAGTAGAGTCTACCCATATTATACATGGCCTTGAGATGTCCGGGGTTAAGTCGAATAATTTCTGAATATTGATCAATCGCTTCCTCATGCATATCCTGGTGGTCGTATAAAACGGCCAGACAAAAGCGGGCGGAATCATTTTGCCGATTCATTTCAATCGCTTTTAAATATTGCTCAACTGCTTCCTTGTAGTTTCCCTGCAGTTCCAGAATATGACCGATATTAATAACTGCTTCCGGATCCTGAGTATTTAATCCTAACGCTTTTTCATAGGATTGTTTCGCGAAATCGAACATATTCATTTTTTCATAGACATAACCGACGTTATTGAATGCTTCCGGGTTTTGAGGTTCCAGTTCAAGTATTTTAAGGAAGCATTTTAAGGCTTCTTCATAATCCTCCTTATCCAGATAAATGAACCCCATATTTACATAGGCATCTGTTGCGTTCTTGCCTTTTTTAATCAGGTTTTGGTAATGTAATATGACAAGTTCATAATCCTTGATATGAACATCGCGCTGCTTTTTAGGTCTTTTTTTTTCAATAAAATCTCTATCTGATTGATTCATGCCACTCCATCGGGTTTTTATTCTAGACGGCGATTTTCTTTAATATGTTATCTTTGATCTCATTCCAGATATACACAGGATCGGCAAGTGGTGAGCTGGTCAACTGTGGATTATTTTTTATTATTTTAGCTGCCCAGAATCCTGCCGACTTATTGGCGCTCGCACGATTAAATAATTTTACCTGTCTTAAAATATCTTTGGGTATTGCCAGTTGTATTTTATACTCGCCAATCATGACTTCGTCATAATTTTCATTTTCAGTTCTCAGATGTTTTTCATCTTTAAATGAAGAATCTTCCTGTGGAGATTCTATTACAGGAATTGAGGAAATCGGAATCTCAGGCACAGAAGAGATTTCTTTCTGTTTCAGTTCAGAAGTTGCTTGAACGGCTGATTTTGCAGTCTCATTTTGTATGTCTTTATCAGCAGCCACTTCGGTAATAACGGCTTCTTCCGGTTCATTTTCAGCCGCCACAATGAACGAATCTTCGGCATTAAGCGGCCGGATGCGGGGTTTGCGCTGCTGGATAGCCGTTTCACCGAGCTTATGCAATCTTTCTGAGATTAGTGTTACGGTATTAGATGTAATATAATCAAATCCATAATCTTCGGCGGCTTTCAAGGACAATTTACATATCTTATTGACAAGACGCGGAACGCCATGTTCCGATTGTTCCCATATAACAGGGATAGAATCATCAGTGAAAATGTCGTTTTGTGCACCGGCAAGTTTGAGCCTTGTTGTAATGTACGCTTTAACGGCTTCTTCCGATGGAAGCTTATCAATCCGGCCGTAAGTGCTTATACGTTGAAAAAGGTTAATGCGTTTGGGATGTTCCAGCCGTTCGGCCAAATCCATTTGACCGGCCAGGACAATTGTGAAGAGATTCCTTTGATCATCCTGTATGTTTGTTAAAAGACGAAGGTTTTCCAGATTTGCCTGCGATAGGGCATTTGCCTCATCAATAAAAATCACAATTTTTTGCCCGTGATCATGAGCGGTGAATAAAAGATGATTAAAAATTTCCAGTAAGACGGTTTTTTCGTTTTCTTCGCAGGTTTTATCGGTTATCTGACCAATAATTTCTTTCAGGAGCTCGGCAAACGCAATTCCCGGATTTTTAATGGTTACACTTTTGTATTTTTCCGGTTCGAGGGAGTCGATGATCATTCTCAGCGATAGAGTTTTCCCTGAACCCGCTGCGCCGATAATTACCGCAAAAGCCTCATTAGCGCCTTTAACTGCTGAAATTGTTTCGGAAATGACTTTCTTCATGGATACGTGACAATCAGCGTACATGGAAGGATCAGGTACATTATCAAAAGGTGCCTTATGTAAATTCCAGTATTCGCAATACATATGTTTCACGTTATTCTTTGTTTAATACGAATCCCAACATTGCCAGCAGGAAGATGATTAATCCGAATCCAACGAAGGCAAAAGATAAAATAGTGTCGTTCGGATCGGTGCTTCCAAATATCGAGCGTATATTTAGCATATTACCCCAATAAAAAACAAAAATATAGCTTAAAAACAAACCCATCTTTAAAAAACCGAAAAGTGCCGTAACAGTCATGATAATCAGTAAAGACACGATTTGATAAAGAGGTATCGACATCGTACCTTGAAATAAGCTTTCCATAATTTTACTCCTTTTCTGTTAAGATAAACGCTTAAACGATTCAGACGGAAAACGATAATAACCCGTATCCAAAGGATTAACCTTTGCCATTTAGACTAATTTTATTGGTGAATATATTATCGGGAAAATGGAAATGGAATCTGTGATACAGATCACAAAAGCGATTCTTTATTGAAAAATGATTGTTTTAAAATGAAATATTTGTGGTCAATCAGTTCAATTTCGCCGTTTTTCATCATGGTACTGATGATCCGGCTGGCTGTTTCTCTGGAAACTGCCGCGAAGTTAGCCAGATCTTTATGGGTGAGCTTGATATTGATCATTGTACCGTTTTTTCCGACGGTTCCAAATTTTTGACTGAATATTTTTAAAGCCGCGCGAACTTTGTCGCCGGCATCTGCAAAACCAAAGACGTTCAACATGGTCCATGCTTCCCGAAGGCGGGAGCAAAGGAGATCAATGAGTTTCTGAAGGCATTTTTCATTGCTCATAATGAGTTTGATGAAATTGCTTCTGGTGATAAAGCCGATTGTGCAGCTATCCATCGCAATAATGGTTGCCGGAGCCGTTTTGCCGTCCAATATGGCCATCTCGCCGAAGTAATCGTATCTTTTATGGATGGCCAGCATTAACTCTTTACCCGCTTCATTATATCGGATGACTTTGACTTTGCCGGAAATAATAAAATAAAAATAAGAGGGTTCATCTTCTTCCAGCAAAATAACTTGATTTTTAAGAAATTTCTTAACGATAACGACAGATTCAATTTCAGACAGTTCCTTATGTGACAGGCAGGCCAGAAAAGGAATGCCATTGCAAATTTTAAAAAAATCTTCAGAACTGAACTTCATAACTGCATTTTTACAAGAAATGGTCCTGGATAGCAAATCCTTTATTATCAAATATATTTATTGTATAGGACGATAAAGACAAACAGCACTAAGGTAAACAATTGTATGATCCGAAAAGAATGGCGTGAAAGGTCCGGTAAAGATAGAGAGATATTCAGGTGGACAGTCATCGCTTTTTTCATTGCACTATCTGTATTTCCGTCATGCCCGGTTTTTGCCGGAAACAATCTGTCGCAATCGATGCAACTTTCAACCGTATTGAAAACCAGAGTTCCGATTGCATCTGTCGAAGTTAAGAACGCATATCCCCACGATACCGGCGCCTTCACGCAGGGATTGTTTTTTTATCAGGGATATTTTTATGAATCAACCGGACTTAACGACAAATCAACGCTTGTCCGGAAAGAGGTGATAACCGGGAAAATATTGCAGGAGATCAGAATTCCTCCCGAGTATTTTTGCGAGGGGATTGTTTTATTCAAAAATAAAATTTATCAACTGACATGGCAGAATGAAACCGTTTTGATTTATGATGCAAGGTCTTTCCGGGAAATCAGAAAAATAAAATATCACGGAGAAGGTTGGGGATTAACCTCCGACGGCAAATATTTGCTGATGAGCAATGGTTCATCGAACATCACGTTTCATGATCCGGATTCGTTTAAAGTGGTTCGGAAAATCCAGGTCCGTGACGGTAATGCCGAGGTGGGCAAACTCAATGAATTGGAGTTTATCAAAGGCGAAATCTGGGCCAACATATATATGGAAGATTTGATAGTCCGGATTTCACCGAAAAACGGCAGGGTAAACGGCTGGATTGATTTATCGGCCCTCCGTTCTTACCTTCCCATGAATGCCCGGGTCGATGTAATCAACGGTATTGCGTATGACGCAAAAGAAGACCGTATTTTTGTAACGGGGAAATACTGGCCTAAAGTATTTGAAATTAAGTTATCGAGGTAAGTATTTCAAAAACCTTAATTAACTTGACCGTATATCTATTTTGCATTATAAGCGCCGCAGCTTACAACATTCGATATTCAGCTTTGCGAGGGAAAAAATGAGAATAATATTATTAGGCGCACCGGGAGCCGGCAAGGGCACGATAGCCAAGTTGCTTGAAGAATTTGACGGATCCGTACAGATATCCACCGGCGACATTTTGCGATCTGCCGTCAAGGAAGGGAATGCCCTTGGGAAGAAAGCAAAAGAATACATGGATCGGGGAGATCTCGTGCCTGATTCTCTGATTATGGACATTATGGAAGCAAGGCTGCAGGAACCGGATTGCCGGAAGGGATTTATTCTGGATGGTTTTCCGCGGACGATTCCACAGGCGGAAGAACTGAAGAAATTGCTGGCCAAACTCAATATCAAGATGGATTTTGTCGCCAATCTGGAAGTGCCGCGCGATGTTATTCTGGAGCGGCTGACCACGCGCAGAACCTGCTGCAATCCGGCCTGTCAGGCGATTTACAATATCAGAAACAATCCGCCGCAAGAAGACGGCGCCTGCAAGCTGTGTAATCACCAGACCATTCAGCGAGCCGATGAAACGGAGGAGGCCATAACCAATCGTCTGGAGATATATAATCAGAAGACGGCGCCGCTTATCGGATATTATGAAAAAGAAGGTTTGCTGAAAAATTTTCTGTCGCTTATTGCCTCCGACACAATTGCGGAAATTAAAAAATCCCTGAAAGTCTGAATCATCAGGCATTAAATGATTGACTATGAAAAAGAGCTGAACCCCGAACAGTACCGCGTTGTCACAGAACAAGGCGGGCCGCTGCTTGTCCTTGCCGGGGCAGGAAGCGGAAAGACGAGGACACTGACCTACCGGGTGGCGCATCTTCTGGAATCCGGCGTGCGGCCGGAAAGCATTCTGCTTGCGACTTTTACCAATAAAGCCGCCCATGCCATGCTCAACCGGGTGGAGAGTCTTGTCCACTGTTACACCGGAAAAATTATGGGCGGCACGTTTCATTCCATTGCCCATCGGTTCCTCAGAAGTTACGCTTTTCGTCTCGGTTACAACAATAGTTTCTCCATCGTGGATAGTGAAGATGCCCGCCAGATTATCGGATCGGCGATGGCTGAATTAAAGATCGACACCAAACTGACCAAATTCCCCAAGAATAATATTATTGCGGAGATGATCAGTCTGGCGCTGAACACCGAAGCAACGCTGGAAGAGGTGATTGCCTCACGCTATCCTTTCTTTTTGCATTTAAGTCCGGACATTCATCAGATTGCCTGCCTCTATGAGCAGAAGAAGAAAGATTTATCGGTGATGGATTTTGATGATCTGCTAGTCAACTGCCGCCGATTGCTTCGGGAGCACCCCGATATTCTACAGACGCTTTCCCAGCGATTTCAATATGTGCTGGTGGATGAATATCAGGACACCAACATTATTCAGGCGGATATGGTCGATCTGCTGGCTTCCGGCCACCGCAACCTGATGGTGGTGGGAGACGACTCACAAAGCATTTATTCTTTTCGCGGTGCGAATTTCGAGAACATCATTCAGTTTCCCGAGCGTTATCCCGACTGTAAAATATTCAAGCTGGAGACCAACTACCGCAGTACGCCGGAGATCCTGCATCTGGCCAATCTGAGTATCAATAACAATGAAAACCAGTTTCCCAAAGCCCTGAAAGCCGTTCGCAGCAAAGGAATGAGGCCGGTCATGGTTTCCGCGCAAAACGTTTTAAAACAGGCGGATTTCGTCGCGCAAAGGATTACGGAGCTCACCCGCAGCGGCGTGCCGTTTTGCGAGATAGCCGTGCTCTATCGCGCTCATTATCATTCGATGGAAGTGCAGATGGAATTTGTGCGGCGGGATATTCCTTTCGACATCCGTTCCGGCATCCGCTTTTTTGAGCAGGCGCATATCAAGGATGTGACATCCTATATGCGGGTATTGGTTAACCCGCATGATGAACTGGCCTGGCGAAGGCTTTTGATGATGTATCCCAAAATAGGCAAGGTCACCTTTGAAAAAATATGGAGCCGGCTTAATAAACAGGATAATCCCCTGGAAACCTTTTTGACCGATGCGTTTTTGAAATCCGCGCCCAAGCCGGCGCAAAACGGTGTCGGGCTGTGCCGGGACACTCTGCTGGTACTGTTATCGCTGGATGTTCCCGATCGAGTGCCTGAAAAAATCATTGATCTGCTCCTGAACAAAGGCGACTACCGGACGTATCTGCAGGATAATTATTCCGATGCGTCAGCGCGGGAAGAAGACTTAATCCAACTGGGAAATTTTGCGGCCAAGTTTGAAAGGATGGATGACTTTTTGAACGAACTGGCGCTACTCACCAACATGTCCAAGGAAGAAGAAATAGAAGAACGTCAGGAAGACAAGGTTATCTTAAGCACGATCCACCAGGCCAAAGGTCTGGAATGGTCTTATGTCTTTTTGATCTGGTGCGCTGACGGCATGATACCCCTGCAGCGGGCGCTCAAGGAGCCGGGTGGAGAAGAAGAGGAAAGAAGGCTTTTTTATGTGGCCGTGACCAGGGCAAAGGATCAGCTCTACCTTTCTTCTCCCGTTCTGGACTATACCCGGTCAGCAGGCACGCTGACGCTCAGTCCGTCGCGGTTTATCAGCGAAATTGCGCCACTGTCGTTAAAAGACGAACAGCGCCCGTTTGAGCAATGGACGCTGTTCGATGATTATTAAAATACTTTCTGTGGAAACTTAGACAATCTTCAATGAAAGTTCCATCAACTGTTCAATGCTGACCTTGGAAGGGGCGTCGGACATCAAATCCGCTGCCTTTTGTGTTTTCGGGAAGGCGATCACGTCGCGAATTGATTCCGCTTTGGTCATGATCATGGTGAGCCGGTCCAGGCCGAAGGCGAGTCCTCCGTGAGGCGGCGCGCCGAACTCAAGAGCATCCAGCAGAAACCCGAATTTCATTCTTGCATCATCTTCACTTAACCCCAGCGCGCTGAAGACCTGCGACTGCACGTCCTTGCGATGGATACGGATGCTGCCGCCGCCGATTTCCGAGCCGTTGAGCACCAGATCATAGGCTTTTGCCCTTACTTTTCCCGGATCGGTGGTCATGAGCGGTATATCTTCAATGAACGGTGACGTGAAAGGATGATGCGTGGACATGAATCGTTTTTCCGTCTCCGAGTATTCCATCAACGGAAATTCCGTGATCCAGGTGAAGGCCAGGGCATCGGGATCAATCAAGTTCAGTTTCTTGCCCAGATTCAGACGGAGATTGCCTAAAGAATCATTAACGACTTTCGGTGAGTCTGCGACAAAAAAGATGATGTCTCCTTCTTTGGCATCCATGGCTTTGGCAATGGCCGCCACTTCTTCAGGCTTCAGGAATTTAAAGATGGGCGATGTCCAGTCGGCGGCATTGACTTTAGCCCAGGCCAGCCCCTTTGCGCCGTAAATGGCGACAAACTCCGTAAGCCCGTCGAGGTCTTTGCGCGAAAGCGTGGATGCTTTCTCGGCTTTAATGGCCTTAATAACGCCGCCGGTTGCCGCAACTTCCGTAAACAGCTTAAAGCCGGCATTTTTCACGATAGACGTGAGGTCCACAATTTCCATTCCAAAACGTACGTCGGGGTTGTCTTTGCCGTAACGGCTGATGGCGTCGGCGTAAGTTATTCTGGGCAGGGGAAGCGTCAGATCTTTGTCCAGGCAGGCCTTGAAGATGGCTTTCATCAGGCCTTCCATCATCTGCATAATGTCTTCTTCGGAGATAAATGACATCTCCACGTCGATCTGCGTGAATTCCGGCTGGCGGTCGGCGCGCAGGTCTTCGTCGCGGAAACATTTGGCAATTTGAAAATAACGGTCAAACCCGGAGACCATCAACAGCTGCTTGAAGATTTGCGGCGATTGCGGCAGGGCATAAAAGGTTCCCTTGTTGACACGGCTGGGCACCAGATAGTCGCGTGCGCCTTCCGGGGTGCTTTTGCCCAGGAACGGTGTTTCGACTTCGATAAATCCATTATCGTTAAAGTATTGCCGGGTGGCAATGGCCAGCTTACTGCGCAGGAACAGATTTTTTTGAATCGCAGGACGGCGTAAATCCAGATAGCGGTATTTGAGCCGGACGTTTTCGGACGTATCATCTTCATCGAAAGAGAAAGGCGGTGTCTTGGATTCGTTTAATATTTCCAGCTCGGAAATAATCACTTCAATCTTGCCTGTGGCCAGTGCGGGATTATCCATGCCTTCCGGACGTTTTCGCACCTTGCCTTTGACCGCCAGAACATACTCGCTGCGGATTTTATGCGCTTCGCCGTGGACGGTTTCGCCTGCTTCCGGATTGAAGACAATCTGGACGATCCCTTCGCGATCTCGCAGATCGACGAAAATAACGCCGCCATGATCACGCCTTCGTTGAGTCCAGCCCATAAGAATCACTTCTTTGCCGTCATCGGCTAAACTGACCTTTCCGCAATAATGCGTCCTTTTGTCTTTCGAAATAAATTGGCTCACAAAGTTTACCTCTCTTTAATAATATTCGTCACTGCCGCAAGGAGTTGGTCCAGGGGCAGGCTTTGTTGATTTTTGGTAGTCATGTTTCTTAACTCGGCGCGGTTTTCATCAATTTCCTTATCTCCGAAAATCAATGTGTAGGCGCTGTTTAATTTATCGGATCGCTTCATCTGGCTCTTCAAACTTTTATCGGAATAATCCATTGCCGCGCAGATCCCGGTGCGACGTAATTCCTGCGTCAAACCGAATGCAATTTTTTGCGCGCGCGCGCCTAAAGCGGCAATGTATATATCGGTTTGGTACGGTTTTTTATCATCCGGCGGCAGGCAGGCGATGAGACGCTCCATGCCGATTCCGAAGCCGATTCCCGGAACTTCGGGTCCACCCAGAAAACTGACCAGGCCGTCATAACGACCGCCGCCCGCCAGAGAATTCTGCGCGCCCAATGCGCCGGATTTCACTTCAAAGGCTGTTTTTGTATAATAATCCAGGCCGCGCACCATTCGTGGATTGATTTCATAGGTCAGTTTCAGTTCATCGAGATAACTTTTAACTGCCGAAAAATGATCCGAGCATTCCGTACACAGAAAATCCAGGATACGGGGAGCACCGGCAATGACCGAACCACAGGTTTCCACTTTACAATCAAATACGCGCAACGGGTTTGTATAAATACGCCTCTGACAATCAGGGCAGAGATCATTCTCCGATCCTTTCAGAAAATCAACCACAGACTGGGAAAAGACCGGCCGACAGGCCTTGCAGCCCAGTGAGTTAATTTCCAGCGATAACTTTTCGACACCAGCTGTCTGCAGAAAATGCATCAGCATGAAAATAACTTCCGCATCGGATGCCGGTTGATCATCTCCAAATAATTCCACGTCAATCTGATGAAACTGCCGGAAACGGCCTTTTTGCGGGCGTTCGCGGCGAAACATCGGACCCATGGTATACAGCTTGGTAATTGGATCGGACCCCAGGAGGTTATGTTCAATGTAAGCGCGGATGACGGACGCCGTGGCTTCCGGGCGCAGGGTCAAAAGTTCGTCGTCCCGGTCGCGGAAAGTGTACATTTCCTTTTCGACAATATCGGTGGTCTCGCCGATACTGCGCTGGAATAACGATGTTTTTTCCATAATCGGCACACGAATTTCGCAAAAGCCGAAGCATTCAAAAACTTTGCGGGCCGTTAATTCAACCTGATGCCAGATGGGTGAATCCTTGGGGAGAATATCTTTAATGCCCTTGATCGCTGTAATTTTTTCCATAGTTATATCCTAATATAAAGCGGTATTTTCTAGCATATCGCCTGTACGTTCGCAATCAAATATTATAAATGTCAGGATGATATCCGCATTGCCGATACAGGGTAAATTTTCAGACCAAGCCGCTGTTCAATAATAACTGGATAAAAAGATTATTTCTTAACGGCGTCTAACCGGATTATGCATATTGACAGGCATGTATCATTTATCAGTTTTCTGACGGGCATTGAAAGGTGAGTTCTGGAAGATAGAATAACTTCAGGTGCGACAAATGACTCATTCCAGACAAAAAAGAGAGTGGCCTTTGCAGGCCACTCCGGATTAACTCTTGAAATTAAGCCCAGACCGTCTTTTTAACATGATCGAATGTCACTTCTTTTATAGGATACATGTCTTCGACAATTTCTTCCGGTTCAAACCAGAGCTTAATCTCTTTTTCGGCATCTTCCGGGCTGGAAGATGCATGGACAACATTTTCAAATACTCCCGATGTCGTGATTCGGCCGTAGGCACCTCTTATGGATACGGGGTTGGCTTTCTCCGGATCCGTATCGCCGACAATATCCCGAATTTTGAAAATGGCGTCATCCCCCTGATAGACCAGTGCGAGAACTCTGTGAGTATTGTGCACGTCACCCACGATATACTGGATCAATTCTTCAAAAAAAGGCTTATCCTTGAGATGTTCATAATGTTTTTCGGCCAGTTGACGGCTGACACGCACCACCTTTGCGCCCATGATGGTCAATTTCGCCTCTGCTAACCGGGATATAACATTTCCCGTCAGTGACTTTACAAGCCCATCAGGTTTAATAATGATTAACGTTTGTTGAATGGCCATATACCTTCCCCCAATTTAGTATTATTAGATTCTTTTTTTTAATATGGTCCCCATAACTTAAAAATGAAGAATTTACAACGACTAATGATAGGTCTGATGGAATGCCGGTGCACTACTTCAGCCAGGGTGTGATATCGAGCGATTTTCCATCGGTTTGCACGAAAATCGCGCCTTGCTGATCCGTACGGTACACCGTGACATGACCGGACAGGTAGCGGTTGAGTACGGTAGGATGCGGATGGCGAAAGACATTGTTTTTACCTGAACTGACAATGGCATAGTGAGGACAAACGGCGCTGATAAATTGCATGGAGCTGGAATGTCTGGAGCCGTGATGCGGCACAAACAAAAGATCGCTTTT
The DNA here is from genome assembly GCA_002840435.1 of Deltaproteobacteria bacterium HGW-Deltaproteobacteria-6. NCBI lineage: Bacteria > Deltaproteobacteria > Deltaproteobacteria bacterium HGW-Deltaproteobacteria-6. The sequence continues at coordinate 880,784 of PHAT01000001.1, read as the reverse complement.
TAAATTCTGCCCGGAAGCGATCAGGTTTGCTTCCACGCGCCCGGAAATGTCACCGGTCAAAAGAAAGCTTCTATCCCCATAGGTTATTTTTGCAACCAATGAAGCGTCATTCATGTCATCGTAGGATACTTCCGAATCATTAAAAAATTGTTTGTGGAAAGGCCATAGAAATTGAATATGAACACCAGAAATATTTTCAGACGGTGATTGTGCCGAAAGCTGCTTTATTCTTATTTTTTTCTCCAGAATTGTTTTTTTCCATAGCAGGTAAAGGTCATCATCAGCGTGGACACCGGTGTGCCATATTTCTTTGACGGCAAAGTTTTCAGCGATATGAATCAATCCCTGAAGATGGTCAGGGTGAGGATGTGTCGACACGACAATATCAATTTTCCCGATTCGTCCGGCGTAAAGAAATGGTGCGATAACTGACTTGCCCATATCAAAGGAACTGTCAGAAAATCCGCCGCCGTCAATGAGCATATTGATCCCGCGGGGAAACTGGACAAGAGTGGATGAGCCCTGGCCGACGTCAACGGCCGTTATTTTTAAATGGGTGGAATATTTATCTTTCGCCAGCAGATAAACGGCATCCGTAAAAAGCAGAGCCACCGAAATCAGGAGAGCCGTCCTGATCAATAAGGGATGACGCGCCGGGAATCCTTTTTTATTTATCTTATCTTCGGGTGTTATGACCTCGATTATAAGAAAAATAAAAACATAGAAAATAATTATTTCAGCAATGTTTGGTTTCGTGAAGCTGAAAGTCGACCAGGATAAGGAAGCCAGCCGATTGATGATCTCGACGGAGAAGTGTGTAAAAAAAGATGCTGCTTTGATGCAAAAACCTGCAATGGCGGGTGAGAATATTGCCGTCAGAATAAAAGCCATTGCCGGGATCAACGCCAGCATACCCAGCAGGGGGACCGCAATGAGATTGGCGATTAATGTCACGGCGGAGACGCGGTTAAAATAAAAAACAATAATGGGCAGGGTGCCTAATGTGGCGGCGGCGGACACCAGGATAAAAATATAAGTACGGTGAATAAACGTTTGCAATAAATGCGGCGTTGATGACAAAAAATCAAATGTTGTCTTGCTGAATTTTGGAACGATATACAAAATGGCAAAAACCGCGCTGAAGGAAAGTTGAAAAGAAATTTCGAAAAGGGACTCCGGTGCAAGAATCAGAATGATCAACGCCGCGCCGAACAGAATATTGTAAAGGTCTCTTTGTTTGCCAATGATCAACGCCAGCAGAAAAGCCAGAGTCATGAGCGTTGAACGAAGGACGGTTGTTCCCATTCCGGCGACCAGGGCGTAAACGATAACCGGGATGAAAGCAGCGGCTGTTGCCATTTTGATGATATTGAATTTGAGCATCATATATTCTGAAGATTTCAGCAGAAAAAATATCAGGAAAAAACCGCCTGCCGCTACCATGCCGATATGCAGCCCGGAAATGGACAGAATGTGAGACGTGCCGGTTTTGGCGAAATTGTCGCGTACGTCCATGGGAATAGCTTTTTGATTGCCGATGGTCATGGCTTCAATGATTTCTCTTTGCGGAGACGGAGCATTGGCATAAATTAGTTGTTTTAAATATAAACGAAAAGTTTCCAGCTTCAGCTTGATACCGCTTGCCGAATTGGGCCGGATCAGAACAATGCCGGCGCCATTGGCGATAAAACCTGCGGCATAAATACCCTGCCGGTTGAGATAACGTTCATAATCGAACCCGCCCGGATTGTGAAAACTCTGGATTTTCTTAATTTTAGAATGAAAACGGATAAAGTCACCGTATTGAAAACTGAGGTCCGAAGGGATGACCAGACGAATATTCCCCGTCACAGGGAGATAGGAATTATTTTTTATGATTCTCCGGCAACGCACTACCAGAGCATTGTTTGACGGGGAAATCTGATCGTTTGCCAGGACGATGCCCTCCACCGTCAATATCCCCTGGCTTGTCTGGTAGATAATATGCTGATCATTTTGGGTCAGGTATTGTTGTCTTTGAGCGTTAAATAAACCGATGATCAGCATCAGAATAAGGATCAGGAAAAAAGCGGATCGGTTCCATTGATTTCTGACACAGACCAGTAAAACAAGCAGGACCACCAGCGCTCCACCCGGGAAAAGAAAAAAAGGTAAAATGATGGAATCGCCGATGATCATACCGGTCATCAGAGCAATGAGGGGATACAATAGAGGTCTCTGCATAAAAAGCCATTCATCTTTTAATCACCAGCCTGCCGCGAGCCGGTTGATTAAAAAGCTCAAAAGATTAGCTAAAAACCATAAAATATTATAAACTCTCAATAAGGATCAAATTCAAAATTATTCGGAAACAGGCCATGTCTCACAATATAGAGCAAGACGAAAGAACCTGGCAGAGACTCAAACTGCTGATTTTCAGCAGAGTGATGGTCCTCTCCATATTTTTACTGGTTACTTTTTTTCTCGGCACGATCAGACCGGCTATCCCGGTTTCATCGTCGCTTCTCTATTTAATTTATGCTGTTATTATTGTGATGTATTGCCTGTCGATAGTTTATACACTGCTTTTAAGAAAAGAAAAGTTTTTTCAGATTAATATTTATGTTCAATTGGCAGTCGATATTTGCCTGATTTCTTTTCTGGTCTACCTAACCGGCAGCATCGGCAGCAACTATTCGCTGCTTTATACGCTGGTCATTATCTATTCCGCGATTTTCCTGGGGCGCAGGGGCGCTTTAATATTTGCCTCGGCTTGCGGCATTGCGTATGGACTTGTGCTGGATCTTGAATATTTCGAGATCATTCCCACCCTCTCTTCCACCGGCCGTGACTATTCTGTTGAAGCAAGCGACGTATTTGTCAGAATCATCGTTCATATTTTATCGTTTTACATTGTAGCCTTTCTGGCCAGCTTTGTCGTTGAACAGGAAAAGAAAACCAGGTCTTTATTGAAAGAAAGAGAGTCGGCTTTTGACCAGTTGGATCTTCTTTTCCGCAGCATCATTGAATCGGTGGATACCGGCATTATGACGACAACATTACAGGGCCGGATTAAGACGTTCAACCGGGCGGCCGAGACGATTACAGGCCTTCACTTCAGGTCAATAGAAAACCGTCAAATCAAAGATGTTTTTCCGGTCTTCGCGTCTCTGTTTGACGTGAATGATGATGAATGGATCAAAGGCAGAAGAGAAATAACCTTAACCGGCAGGGAAGGGACGCAGGTTCATCTCGGTTGCTCAATTTCTCCGCTGAAAGACAGACACGATGTGCAGATAGGCCGTATTTTGATCTTTCAGGACTTAACCGAAATCAAGCGTATGGAGGAAAATCTTGAAAAAAGTAAAAGGCTGGCTTTGATTGGTGAAATGGCTGCCGGTCTTGCGCACGAAATGAGAAATCCCCTGGCATCGATTACCGGTTCCATCCAATTGCTGGGGCAGGCGGCAAACATGGAAGAAACGGATAGACGGTTGATGCAGATCATCATGCGGGGCAAAGACCGGCTGGATAACTTCGTACGGGATTTTCTTCTGCTGGCCCGCCCGGTTCCCGAATCCAGAGAAACCATAAGTGTTGATGACGTTGCCGAGGAAGTTTTGGAAAATTTAAAAATGTCTGACGAATGGGCGGAAGGCATAAAAGTAGTCAAAAAATTTTCCGGTCGGAAAAAAGCTTTCGCCAATAAAGAACAAATCCGGCAAATCATTCAAAATCTGATTCTTAATGCCGTGCAGGCCATGGAAGGAGCAGGCAATTTATTTCTTGAAATTAAAACCGTAAACCTGGAAGATAGAAAAGACTACACGGCAATTAAAGTAACGGATGATGGATGCGGGATTGAAGAAAAAGATTTAAAAAATGTCTTTGAACCTTTTTTTACCAACAAGGAAAAGGGTACGGGATTAGGGTTGGCCATCGTCAGCCGTATTGTCGACGGTTATGGCGGGAAGGTAAAAATTGAAAGTCAGATTAACCTGGGCACGTCCGTTACGGTGTGGCTGCCCTGTGAATAAAGTATGAACATTGATAAAAAGGAGTAGCACCATGGCGAAGATTCTGGTTCTCGACGACGATCAAGGCATGCGGGAATTTATGGAAATCATGTTGACCAAAGAGGGATATGACGTCACTTCCGCCGACAGTCCCGTGAGGGCAATTAATCTGTGTCGCAAAACGGCGTATGATTTGGTCATCACGGATTTGAAAATGCCCAAAATCGACGGTATTGAATTTTTGAAAACCATCAAGGATCACCGGCCGGAAACCGTTGTCATATTGATTACCGCTTATGCTTCCGGTGAAACAGCCGTCAATGCGATGAAGGAAGGCGCTTACGATTATGTGGAAAAAGGCGGCAGCATTGAAGAATTGAAGCAGATCGTTCGTCAGGCCTTATTAAAGAACGGTCTGGTCAGTGATAATCAAGTTCCGAAAAGCGAAACAATCGAGACGTCTTTTTGCGGTATGATCGGAACCAGCAGGGAAATGGCCAGGGTGTTCGCGACGATTAAAAAGGTGGCCGACACACCGGCGAACATTCTGATTCTGGGAGAAAGCGGTACCGGCAAGGAACTGGTCGCCCGCGCCATACACGCCAATTCTTCCCGTTCCAGGATGCCGTTTATGGCCATTAACAGCGGCGGCATTCCGGAGAATCTGCTGGAAAGTGAGCTGTTTGGTTACATGAAGGGGTCCTTTACCGGTGCTTATGCGGATCGGGCGGGTCTGTTCGAATTAGCTAAAGGGGGTACGGTATTCCTGGATGAAATTGGCGAACTGCCGCCGGTGCTGCAGGTTAAACTCCTGAGAGTCGTGCAGGAAAAGACTTTTCGGCGCATCGGAGGAGGAGACGATATCAAAGTGGATGTGCGTATTATCTCCGCCACCAATCAGAACCTGAAGGAAAAGGTCAGAAAAGGCGAATTTCGTGAAGATCTCTATTTTCGTTTGAATGTTATTCCCATCCAGATGCCGCCGCTTCGGGATAGAAGAGATGATATTCCCCTTTTAACCAAACATTTCATTGAAAAATATGCCCGCGAGTTTGACAAAGAAGTGCGGATGATTTCCTCATATGCCATGGAATTGCTGATGGGATACGCTTTCCCCGGTAATATTCGCGAGCTGGAAAATATCATTGAACGCGGCGTGGCGATGGAAACGTCGAATATAATTTTACCCGAGAATCTGGTGCTGTCCGTCGAGGCCGATGGCACTGAGAAAAATATTGATTTGAATATCCCCGACACGGGTATTGATCTGAATGCCGAGCTGGAAAAAATTGAAAAAAGAATAATAGAAAAAGCACTGCGAAAAACAAAAGGGGTCAAAACAAGAGCCGCCGAGATGCTGGGGGTTACCAGTGATTCCCTGAAGTACCGCATCGAAAAGCTGGGCGTGGAATAAGCACCGGCAACTTTCGATATCGCTTAGCAGATTGAATCTGGCCCCTAAATACTAAGCTGCCGGAGGGAATGAATAGCGCAATAACGTCCGCGATTAAGGTGCCGGGCATGGATCAATACCTGACTCTGAAGTTTTGAAATTTCCCGGTGTAGGGTTCATCTTCGATGATGACATCATCCACACGGGCGAATCGGGGGCCGGAGTGGCACCAGACCACCATTTGATAGACAGCCTTGTCCTCTCCTTCAAACACAGCTTCCACGCTTCCGTCGGACCTGTTGCGTACCCAGCCGGTCAGGTTAAGGCTTTCTGCCGTGCGCTCAGTTTCCGCACGGAAGAAAACACCCTGGACTCTGCCGCTGATTGTGACATGCACGCTTTTCATGAAAGTTTACCTGCCGATGAGCTTCAGAAATTCGTCTTCAGTGATGACGGCAATACCCTGAGACCGGGCTTTGTCCAGCTTTGATCCCGGTTCACCTCCTGCAACCACATACGATGTTTTGCCGGTTACAGACGCCTGGGCAATGCCGCCCAGTGATTCCACAATCGCCTTGGCTTCATTTCTGCCCATGCTTTCGAGCGAGCCGGTAAAGACGAAAAACTTTCCTTCCAGAGGCGCTTTGGTCAACACTTCTTTCTTTTGAGGTGCCATACCTGCCCGGTGAAATTTTTCTATAACTTTTCTGTTTCGATCTTCAGCAAAGAATTCGACAATGCTTTGAGCGATTTCCGGACCGATTTCATTGAGATCGGTTAAATCTTCAATGCCCGCATTCATTAGACTATCCAGGCTGCCGAAATGCAAGGCAAGCAGTCTGGCAGTCCGTTCTCCCACATGGCGAATGCCCAGAGCAAAAATAAATCTGTCCAGGGGAGGCGTCTTGGATCGTTCAATAGCTTCCAGCAGTTTCTGGACGGATTTTTCCGCCTGCCGGTTAAGAGCCAGCAGCTGTTCTTTCTTCAAAAAATAAAGGTCGGCGGGATCTTGAATAAGCCTGGCGTCAAAAAGCTGCGCGGAAACTTTTTCGCCCAGTCCTTCAATGTCCATTGCGCCGCGTGAGGCGAAATGACGGATGTGTTCCTTGATTTGCGCGGGGCAGGCCAGATTGATGCAACGGTGGGCGACCTCGCCTTCAATGCGAACGGTTTCTGATCCGCATTCCGGGCAATGGCGTGGCATGCGGAATTCTTTTTCCCGGCCGGTTCTTTTTGATGAAATAACTTTAACAACTTCGGGAATGACGTCTCCAGCCCTTTGAATCACAACCGTGTCACCGATGCGAATATCTTTTTTTAGAATTTCATCTTCATTATGCAGCGTGGCGCGGCTGACGATGACGCCGCCGACATTGACCGGCTCCATTACCGCCACGGGTGTCAGCGTTCCCATGCGGCCTACCTGGACGATGATGTCTTTGATTACTGTCTCGGCCTGTTCGGCCGGGAATTTACAGGCCAGCGCCCAGCGCGGAGAACGGGACACGTTGCCCAGAATTTCCTGCGTGTGCAAATCATTGACTTTCAGCACAACGCCGTCGATGTCATAGGGAAGGCCTGCGCGTAGCGACCCGATACGTTCGAAATAAGATAGACAGGAAGAGATATCCGGTGCCTGTTGAATGAGCGGGTTGACGGGAAACCCCCATTCATCAAGGGTCTGCAGTATTTCCCAGTGGCTGGAAAAATTCAGACCTCGGACGGATCCGATACCATAGAGAAAGATGCTTAAAGGACGACGGGCGGTTATTTTCGGATCCAGTTGCCGCAGCGATCCCGCGGCGGCGTTGCGTGGATTGGCAAACGGGTCTTCGCCTTCCTGCTCCCTGCGGCGGTTGAGTTTCTCAAACGGCTGCCTTGCCATATAAACTTCACCGCGGATTTCGATGAATTCCGGGTGAGGATGCCCGGCTCTTTTTTTCATTTTCAAAGGCAGCGCCGCAATCGTTTTAAGATTCTGCGTGACGTCTTCGCCGGTTGTGCCGTCGCCGCGTGTTGCGCCGCGCAGGAAAAGGCCGCTTTCGTAGATTAAGTTGACAGCCAGGCCGTCAAGTTTGGGTTCGGCAACATAATCCATCGAATCCTTTTTTGCCAGGCGCCGGATGCGCAAATCAAAATCCAGAATTTCCTCTGTGGAAAAGGCGTTGGCCAGACTGAACATGGCCTGCGGATGACTGAAGGGGGCAAACCTGGCGAGAGGGGCGGCGCCCACCCGCTGTGTCGGAGATGCAGCCAGTTCATCATCAGGATAGAGGGCTTCCAGTTCCTGAAGTTCCCGCATCAGGTGGTCGTATTCGATGTCGGATATTTCCGGAGCATCCTGCTGATAGTAGCGCCGATTATGATATTCGATGATTTTTCGTAATTCGGGGATTCGCTTTTCCGCGGTGTCTTTGTCCATCATTTAACCAGTCGCAGATTTGGTTTTTCCGATTTTCTTTTTGCAGGAGGCGGTTCTTCGGCTGTTTTCTTATTCAACAGTTGCTCATTGAATATGGCGTTTTTCACACGAATGGCGTTGATGATGGAAAAGATCACCACGGATTTTTCCCATTCGGGAGAAAAGGAAAAATTTTCCATCTTTGCCTTGTATTTTTCCCAAAGCGACGACAAGGACGCTTCATCCAGATACAGGATATTTTCCGCGATTTTATTTAAAGAATCTTCCAGTTTATTCATATGTTTAATTTTAGCTTGGCTTGCCGCTAAAGTCAAATTAAAAGCTTTTTAATTAACCACCTCGCGACAAGCTGCGGCGGATTAACGCTCGTCCCGCAACAGCGGAATTGCAGTAAATAACGCTTGTATTTTTTTTATCTTACCGCTAATAAACCATGAAAGATGATGCTTGAAAACAAAGTCAAAATAGGTGTGTTGTCCGATACACACATTTCCGGTTTTGATCAGAACTTAAAGAAAATTATTGACGAAAATTTTTCTGATGTTGACTTGATATTTCATGCCGGAGATTTGGTTGATTTATGTGTTCTGGATCTTTTCGGCACTAAAGAGGTCCGGGCGGTTTGCGGCAATATGGACGGCCCGCGGGTGAGACAGGAACTGCCCGAGCAATTGTTAATGGATATCAACGGATTCAAAATCGGCCTGATTCACGGCTGGGGATCGCCCGAAGGAATCGAAAGAAAACTGCAAGATAGGCTGGGCAAACTCGATTGCATTGTGTTCGGCCATACGCATTATCCGGTGAACAGAAAAATCGACGGCGTTTACTTTTTTAATCCGGGTTCAGCGGTTGATAAGCGGTTTGCAAAATCCAGAAGCATCGGTATCCTGGAAATAGGCACGGATATAGCAGGCAGGATCATACCGATCGAATAATGCAAATAAGTAATGTCAGGTGTCGGTGATATGGAAACATTGTTTGCGCCGTGGCGAATGGAGTATCTCGTGTGTGAAAAGCAGGATGGTTGCGTATTTTGTAAATGTTCAACAAGGTGTAATGACTACATCGTATTTGAAGGGGAGACCTGTTTTGTGATGCTCAACCGGTATCCCTATGTCAACGGTCATTTGATGATCATTCCCCAGCGGCATCTGGGTGACATTACTGAGTTGACCTCTGCGGAACGCATGGAAATGTTCACCTTGTTGGATATATCCGTTAAGGTGCTGAGGGAAGCCATGAATCCGCAGGGTTTTAATACCGGCATGAATTTAGGGAAAGCGGCGGGTGCGGGTATTGCCGAGCATGTCCATCTTCATATCATCCCGCGCTGGGAAGGTGACACCAATTTTGTAAGTGTCGTCGCTAATGTCCGTGTTATCCCGGAGGATCTGGCGACAACCGCCGCAAACCTTGCGCCTCTCTTTAAAAAATATGCTCAGGAGGTTCTAACGCCATGAAAGTTTTTTATTTAATTCTCACCATTCTCTTTGCTTTCTTTATTGTGACTTTTTCACAGTTTAATTCCGCACAGGTAACCATTCGATACTACTACGTCAAGGACATTGTCGTGCCGGCATATATGCTTATTTTTGTCGCCCTGCTGGCAGGTGTCATTATCACCGGTCTTTTAGGCGTCGTGGAAAGATTTCGGCTCAATCGAACCATTGCCAAGCAAAACAAGACGATTCGTGATTTGCGCAAGGAATTGAGAGAACACGAAGCACCTCCCATCATCGAAGACCGTACGAAAACGTCCAATCCTTCCGTATGAGCGGCGATCCAAAATTTATTGTTGATGCATCACTTACCGGGCTTGCCAGATGGCTCAGGCTTTTGGGTTATGATGCGGCAATTTATGGAAACGAAGCGGGCAGACCGATGATGCGCCAGGCCCAAAGCCAGGCGCGTATTCTCCTGACCAGAAGAAGGGACATGATGGAGCGGCAGTTTACCGGGCAATTACTCCTCCTGCCGGAAACCGGTGTCGGTGGCCAACTCTTTTTTGTGGTAAGCAAGCTGTCTTTAGAAATCAGCAAAGAAAAAATGCACACCCGGTGTCTGGGATGTAATGAACCGGTTATTCCTGTAGAAAAGGAAAACATTCGTGATCGGGTGCCGCAATTTGTTTTTGAAAATTGCGGCCATTTTAATCAATGTCCAAAATGCCGGAAGATTTACTGGCCGGGCACCCATCAGCGTAATGCCCTCGGATTTCTGGAAAAACATCACATAACAATCAGTGGTTAAAAAGGAATCATTAAACGTTATGAAGATGCGGCACAGTCGCGGTCGTCGCCTTTAATTTTTTCGATGGCGTGTTTGAGCGCCGGTAAGACCGAGGCGAGATTTTCCTTGGCGCCTTTGGGGCTGCCGGGGAGATTGATGATCAGACACCGGCCGCGAATGCCGGCTACGGCCCGTGAAATCATGGCATGCGGGGTTATTTTCATGCTGGCGATCCGCATAGCTTCGGCCATGCCGGGCACTTCTTTATCGATGACTTGCAGGGTGGCATCCGGCGTTAAATCACGCGGGCTGACGCCTGTCCCGCCAGTGGTTAAAATCAGATCCAGTTGTTCCATGTCCGCAAATTGGATAATGGCTTTGGATATTTGATCGACTTCGTCGGGGATAATGAGGGTTTTCTTAATCTGAATAGCGGCGCCCGCAAGCATTTCTGCGATTGCGGGGCCGCTTAGATCCTGCCGTTTGCCCTGTGAGCCTTTATCGCTCACCGTGATGATTCCGGCGTTAAACATTCTGTGATTATTCTTCCGCTTCTTTTTTCGATTCAGCAATAATTTTGTCCGCGATATAAGAGGGGACTTCTTCATAATGCGAATCGGTGTAAGTGAAGTTGCCGCGGCCGCTGGTCATGGAACGCAGATCGGGGGCATACTTCAAAATTTCCGCCAGGGGCACCTGACCTTTGATGACCTGATTGGTGCCGTTGGTATCCATGCCCAGAACGCGTCCCCGGCGGCTGTTGAGATCGCCGATGACATCGCCCATGTATTCATCCGGAACTTCAATCGCGATGTTTACAATGGGTTCCAGAAGAATCGGCTGACATTCCATAATACCCTTCTGGAAAGCCATCGATCCGGCAATTTTAAAGGCCATTTCTGAAGAATCGACGGTATGATAGGAGCCGAAAACAAGGGATATCCTGAAATCCACCACCGGATAGCCTGCGATAACGCCTTTAGCCGCTGCTTCCTGGATGCCCTTGTCTACGGCCGGGCGGTATTGCCCGGGAATAACGCCGCCGACGATTTTATCCAGGAATTCATAACCTCCGCCGCGCGGCATGGGTTCGATATCGATCGTACAATCACCGAACTGGCCGCGTCCGCCGGACTGCTTCTTGTATCGTCCCTGAACGTTGGTTTTTCCTTTGATGGTTTCAAAGTAAGGAACTTTCGGTGTGTTCAGATTGACTTCGACACCGAATTTTCTTTTCATTTTTTCTACGTTGACTTCGATATGCACCTGACCCATGCCGGAGAGAATCATTTCTTTGGTTTGAACGTTGCGGGAGAAGACAATGGTCGGATCTTCTTCCGTCAGGCGGTGAATGGAAGAGGCGATCTTGTCTTCATCGCCTCTGGATTTCGGTTCAACCGCAAAAGACATGATCGGCGGAGGAACAGCAACTTTGGCAAAGACGATCGGGGATTTTTCGTTGCACAGTGTATCGCCGGTGACCGTTTCCTTCAATTTGGCGACGCCCGCGATATCCCCGGGAATAAGCACTTCCGCCTGTTTCTGATTTTTGCCTTCCAGAAAGAAGATATGGCCGAATTTTTCCGTAATTTTTCTCGAAGAGTTATACACGGCTGTATCGGAATTAAGTTTGCCGGAATAAACCCTGAACAAGGTCAGCCGGCCCGCGTAGGGATCGGCAATGGTCTTGAAGACGATGGCCGAGAAAGCTTCATCTTCCGACGGTTTTCTTTCTTCCGCGCTGTTCGTGCCCGGTTTTGTTCCTTTGACGGGGCCACGGTCAACGGGTGACGCGAAAGAACCGACTGCCAGATCCATCAGCATCGTGATGCCGATGCCTTTGGCGGCCGAACCGCAAATGACGGGGATAATGCTTCCCGAAATGACGCCTTTTCTCAGACCGGATTTGATTTCTTCAGTGGAAAGCTCACCGGCTTCCAGATACTTGTTCATCAATTCTTCATCGGCTTCCGCGATGTCTTCAACCATGGAACTGCGCATCAGGTTGGCTTCATCCATCAGATCCGCCGGAATATCAGACGCCTTGCCGATGCCTTTATTATCGGTAAAAGTATAAGCTTTCATGGTCAGGAGATCGACAATGCCCTGAAATTTATCTTCCGATCCGATGGGCAGGCAGACGGGGGTTGTTTTCTTTTTGAGCTTTGTTTTGATGCTATCCAGCACTTTATTGAAATCCGCACGTTCACGATCCATGCGATTGATGAAAATGATGCGAGGAAGAGAATATTCATCGGCCATCTCCCAGACTTTTTGTGTCTGGAATTCCACGCCGCCGACGGAATCGATCACGACGACTGCATTATCCACGATGCTTAATGAACATTTAATGTCAAAGGTGAAATTGGAGTCGCCCGGGGTATCCACGATATTGATTTTATGCTTATCCCATTCGACAAAATTGGCAGCAGAGGAAATGGAAACATGCTTTTTCTGTTCTTCCGGTTCATAGTCCATGGTGGACGAGCCATCGTCTACGCGGCCCAGCCGTTCATTTTTACCGGAAACAAATAAGAGTGATTCACAAAGGGAGGTTTTACCTGTGCCGCCGTGGCCGATGACGGCCAGATTTCTGAGAGCTTTGGATTCGTACTTTGCCATGAAAACTCCTTTCAATATCTCAACAAGATCCTCAAAAGATCTGATGAAACGGGTCATTCAGAATGCGGGGATGTTTAGCCTATCCGGCGACTAAAATCAAGATAATTTTCAACTTCTGACGATTTCCGGGCCTTCCTGATTACGGTGATGAAAGATTTTCATCAGGCTGGCCGGCAATCATCTTTTCAGCAGATTCTTTTCACCCAGTTTCATGGGGTAAAAGACTGCAAAAACGCAAAGAAACAGTACTAAAGTGAAGGAAAGGATAAACCAGATAATTTGCAGAAGAGAAAAGCCGTGGCCGTGCATTCTCGACATAAAGATTCGATAAACCGGTCCCGCCTCCAGAATAATGACCAGAGCAATCAAACCAAAACTGATCAGCATAAAAAGGACCCCGCCGAAACTGGTTGCCGACAGGGCCGGATTTTCCGATTTGAAGTCCGGATAGCGGGCGCCCAGTCCCACGGCAAGTGCGACGATGGCGGGTACGAGACAAAATATCGTCAGGACGGATAAAAACATCATAAATGGCGTAACCCCCAGGAGGATGTTGGAAACGACAATCAGGATTTCCGACAGAATAAGCAGCGGGATGTAGTAAAGAAAGAATTTGATCCAGAGGAACGTTTTTATGGAAACGGGCGCGGACTGAATAATCCAGAAAGCTTCCCCTTCCATGCTGACCGCCGGAAAAACAAAACGGGCGGCGATGGCCGAAAGCACAAAAGCGGCCAGTCCCACATTTAAAAAAGAAAAGACATTTTGCAGGTAGACCGTTTTCATGGGTGATCGATCCAAAGGCAGAACGGAGAAATTATACAGATAAACAACAATCAATGCGCAGATTAAAAACAATTGCGGCCATTGCGTGGAATCTCGAAAGAACGAACGAATTTCCTTTACGGCAAAAGCTTTTGCCGGGCGCGATAAAAAATTCAACAGGCTTTCCCAACTGTGTCCGCGGAATTTAAACGGTGAGAAAAGCCTTTTGGCGGTTGTCTGTGCTCGGGAGAAGCCGCGAAAATAGATGGCGGAGGCGGCCATTTGGTTTAAAAAAATCAGAGAAAAAAAACAACTGGCCGAAAGAGCCAGATTAAATAACGACTGACTCCATTCTTTTTTCAAAGCCAGACGCACCGTATCCGTGATCCAGGTGGTGGGAAGATAAGGCAGATCGAGCGTCTGCATGGAATTTAAATAAAGAACAACCGAGGCAAAACTGTCAGGATTCACAAGTTGTTCGGGCCGGATCATCCTTAAAACAATGATGAGCAGTATCGACAGACCAACGCCCAGGATGACAAAAAGGGTGCGGATTTTTCCCGCGGGGAGCGTTGCCGCACCTAATAAGACGATCAGGCTGCTGATGGCTGAAGCGATCAGACACATGCAGATAATAGCCGCAAAGGCGATCAGATAAAAAAAGATAGCGGCTTTGTAGACCAGACCGTACGATAGGAAAATGGGAAGGCTGAAGGCCATCACCATCCATGAGGAATCAAAAGAACTGCTAAGCCATCGCGCAAGGAAAATATTCCCGATCGTAACCGGCAGGGAATGCGTAAGCGACAGGTCACGGCTTAAATACAGGTGAGAAAGACTGTTGATGATGCTGCTGAAAAGCAAAAGGGTGAAGAACGTGATGATCATCATGGAAAGAAGTTTCATGGCCAGGATGTCGCCGAAATCCTGCACACTTTGAAAATAGATTAAAACACGGTAAAAAATTAAAAAGGCGCCGATCCAGAAAATCAAACCGACAAAGGAAAACAGGAAAAGACGCATCCGGTGATTATTTTTCGAATCCGCCCTCAATCCATTTCCGGCGGAAAGCAGTCGCGGCCTCAATAATGTCAATACCGTGCTCTTCATAGGTTTATGCTTCCCGAACCAAAGTTAAAAATACTTCTTCCAGTTTGGCTTCGCCGGTCTGAGCGGCCCTGTTCAACTCGGCAACGGTGCCCTGTGCCAGCAGTGTTCCTTTGTGGATGACGCCGATTCTATCACACAAATCTTCCGCAAGGCTTAAGGTATGCGTGGAAACAAAAACGGTGACATTTTGCCGGGCCAGCCCTTTAAGAATATCCCTGACCATGTGCACGGCCTGAGGGTCAAGCCCGACCATTGGCTCGTCGATGACCAGCACTTTGGGATCATGGAGCAGCGCCGCGGCGATAATCAGTCTTTGCTTCATCCCGTGCGAATAGGCTTCAATGATTTCATTGGCCCACTCCCACAGGGCGAATTGTTTTAAAAGCTCCTCCGATCTGCGGGAGAGCGTCCGCGTATCCACGTTGTATAAATCAGCGATGAATTTAAGAAACTCCATGCCGGTCAGCTTCTCATATAAAAAAGGCCTGTCCGGCACGAAGCCGATGATCTTTTTTGCGGCAACCGGGTCTTTTTTTAAATCGATTCCGGCAATGGTGATGTTTCCGGCCGTCGGCTCGATAATACCGCCCATCATGCGGATCGTCGTGGTTTTACCCGCGCCGTTGGGACCGATGAATCCATAAATTTCTCCTGCTGCCACATCCAGGCTCAAATCATTGACGGCCAGCGTCGTACCGTAATCTTTGGACAGGTTGCTAAGTTCAATCATTTTTTGCGGATGTGACCTCCAATTTTATTTTACCCATAACACCCAGTAAATCCAGTTGTTCGCCGCCTTCACCGCGTGTCAGGCGGATATGTGTGACATCGGCGGGAATCTGGTTAAAGACAGCGTCCGCCGTAACCCATTGTCCGATATAGGCCAGATTCCAGGCATGATAATAAAAACGGCCGTTGAGATAGACAAGCCCGTTTTCAATCTGAGCGGGAATACCCGCGGAACGCAAGAGTGCGGCGGTTAAAATCGCGTGTTCATTGCAATCGCCTGTTTTGTTTTTTAAGACTTCCAACGCATTGGGCACGGACAATACCGGCTTTTTTTCTATGGTGCGGTAAACCCAGTGAACGATTTTTTGAAGCTTGATTTGCGGACTGTCCGTATGATGAATAATTTTTTCCACCTGTGTTTTCATCTCCGGGGCATTGGATTGAACAAGCGGTGAAGGCTGCAAATACTTCAGAAAGAGTGATGGTATGTTTTGTGTCGTTGCATTCGGAATTTTCTCCTGAGTAATTGTTAAAATGTTCTGATGGAAATTTTGCCGGCCTCCTTGCAGGAGAACAGGCAAATTACGGATACCGTCAATTTTGATTTTTATCTCCGTTAATTTTGAAGGTGTGGCGATATTTATATTAGAGGGAATCGAAGCGAGCTGAGTAAAATCAACGCCGTCCCTGGCATTGAGCCCTTCCTTGGCCTGACTGGCGCTGACCTTTTCCATGGAAAGCCCCAGAATCCCTGTTTCTTTTAATATTTCCCCGTCTTTAGCCAGCCAGGCGCAATTTTTAGCACCCATAAAGTCGGCGCAGAATTTTTGCGTCAGAACGCGTTTTCCCATTATCGGGATAATTTCATCCGCATGACGTGTAACGGATATTTTGCGCAAAGCCAGCGTAGAGGGATCAAAAATACTGAAATTGCGGGTTTTATCTTTTTCCAGACTGCCCCGAAAGGCTGCTTCATAAATATTGCCGCTGATATGGGGAATATCCTTGATGGGGATGATTGTTTTTTGCTGCGCATGGGGGAGCCCGGCATATAAAGTGAGTTTATCTTTGCCGGCGTAGCCGCGGGCCGTGAAACGAAACAAACTGGAATTGAGCTCAAAGTTGAAAGAAGAGAAAGTCATGTCGGGATTAAGTTCTGTTTCCGTCGATAAATTGAGCACCTGCAGGACACCCATGGTATTGATCTGCATCGTGACAAATTCTTCTGTCTGGAAGCGGCCATTTTCCAATTTATTGAAATTACGACGGATTACGCCGATTTTATGCTTGTTTTGATAAATATTCATCCAGGATTCCGGTGTACGTGAAGCTTCAATCGTTTGCCTGACCGGGCCTGGTGCTTCTTTTTCCTTAAACAATCCCAGGCGCATGGCAAGCAGTACAACAAAAATCAGAGTGATTACAATGCCCCAGGTAATATTCCATTTTAATTTTGTCATGTTCCGTAATCTTTCTGAAATATTAAAGCGAGTGAATATAACGATAATAATATATCGGCAGGATTGATTATGGTCAATACATAGTATTTAAAAATAAGATTACATTAAAACATTAGCTTGACAAATGCCGACTAAAAATATAGAAGGCCAAGTTCTTATTACTTGGCTCGATTACGGTGGATCCCCCATCTGGCAGAGACTCTTCCAAATGCGGGGGTTTTTTTTATAGTGAAACTCCAATTTCGTAAGCGAAGCGCGGCGGAATTGGTTAGTTGAACAATCCCGCGAGTGAAGCGAGCAGGGTAGTGGGCACCTTCGGTAAGAAACGATGTAATTGAATAACGAAAGATTAGTTTTTATTCAGGAGAGGAAAGTATCATGAAGTTCGACGATCAGAAAATACGCAATATCGGGATCAGTGCGCATATCGATTCCGGCAAAACCACGCTCAGTGAGCGGATTCTTTTTTACACGAAAAGAATTCATGCCATCCATGATGTGAAAGGCAAAGACGGCGTAGGTGCGACCATGGATTCCATGGACCTGGAAAAAGAAAGAGGCATTACCATCGCATCGGCCGCGACCTATTGCGAATGGAAAGGGCATGAAATTAATATCATTGATACGCCCGGCCACGTCGATTTCACGATTGAAGTAGAAAGATCCCTGCGTGTTCTGGACGGTGCGATCCTCGTTTTATGTTCAGTGGGCGGTGTGCAGTCGCAGTCCATTACCGTTGATCATCAGATGAAGCGTTATAAAGTCCCCTGCATTGCTTTCGTCAACAAATGCGACCGCAGCGGCGCCAATCCTTTCCGTGTAATCGAGCAATTGCGCTCCAAACTGGGTCATAACGCCGTTGCCATGCAGATTCCTATCGGACTGGAAACGGAACTTCAGGGTGTGGTCGATCTGGTGGGCATGAAAGCGATGTATTTTGACGGCGATAACGGTGAAGATATTCGCATTGAAGCCATTCCGGAACAACTCCTCGATGAAGCCAGAACGAAACGGGAAGAACTCGTTGAAGCCGCGTCCCTGTTTTCCGACGAACTGACGGAAACCATTCTGGAGGAAAAAGAAATTACTTCGGAAATGCTTTATGCCGCCGTTCGCAAAGGAACATTAAAAAGAGAACTCACCCCGGTTTACATGGGGTCGGCCTATAAAAACAAAGCGGTTCAGCCGCTGCTCGATGGTGTGACCTATCTTTTGCCCACGCCATCCGAAGTAGAAAATATCGCCCTCGATATGGATAATAATGAAGAACCGGTTGTATTGACGAGCGATTCGGAAAAACCGATTGTCGCGCTGGCGTTTAAACTGGAAGACGGCCAGTATGGCCAGTTAACCTACATTCGCGTATACGAAGGAACAGTGGAAAAAGGTTCTACGATCGTCAATGTACGCAACGGAAAAAAAGTTAAGGTTGGCCGCGTCGTGAGGATGCACGCCGATCAGATGGAAGAAGTCGATTATCTGCGGGCCGGTTACATCGGCGCTTTATTCGGCATCGAATGCTCGTCAGGCGACACGTTTGTATCGCCGGGCATCAACATGACCATGACCTCCATGTATGTGCCCAAGCCGGTTATCTCGCTGGCGATTGTGCCGAAAGACAACAAGTCGCAAATGGCCATGTCGAAGGCCCTTAATCGATTCTCGAAGGAAGACCCGACCTTCAAAACGTACGTTGATCACGAAACCAACGAAACCATTATCGAAGGGATGGGCGAACTGCATCTGGATATTTACGTGGAGAGAATGAAGCGTGAATACAATGCGGAAGTGACCACAGGCAACCCGCGCGTGGCTTACCGTGAAACCATCACCCAGCGGGCGGATTTCAACTACACGCATAAAAAGCAAACCGGTGGTTCCGGACAGTTCGGGCGGATTGCCGGCTGGATCGAACCGATCAGTGATGCGGAATTTGTTTTTGAAAACAAAATATTCGGCGGTTCCATTCCCACGCAATATATTCCGGCCTGCGAAAAAGGTTTTAAACAGAGCATGGCCAAAGGACCCAAACTCGAGTTCCCGATTACCGGTGTTAAAGTCGTCATCAATGACGGCGCTTCCCACGCGGTGGATTCTTCGGACATGGCTTTCCAGGCGGCCGCCCGCGGCGCTTTCAAAGAAGCATATCTCAGGGCCAAACCGGTTGTTCATGAACCGATTATGAAAGTTGTTGTGGAATCACCGGTTGAATTTCAAGGGTCCGTGATGGGGCTTCTGAATCAACGCCGCGGCATGATTATCGGTTCTCAGGACGAGGGTGTGATGTGCGTGATTGAAGCTCAGGTCCCATTGGGGGAAATGTTCGGTTTTTCTACCATCCTGCGTTCATCTACGCAGGGCAAAGCGCAGTTTACGATGGAGTTTGCTCTTTATCGTCAGGTGCCGCAGTCGATTGCGGAAAAGATTGCTCTGGAAGTGGCTCAAAACAAGAAAACGGCAGCATAAAAAGCTGAAGGCTGGATGCTGGAGGCTGAAGTAAAGATGATGGCGGTTGGCAGAGCGTTAAGACGGGAAGACAATGTTATCCATTTAACTTATGAGGATATGATCATGATCAAAAAAGAAATCATT
The DNA here is from genome assembly GCA_002840435.1 of Deltaproteobacteria bacterium HGW-Deltaproteobacteria-6. Lineage (NCBI taxonomy): Bacteria > Deltaproteobacteria > Deltaproteobacteria bacterium HGW-Deltaproteobacteria-6. Next base: position 861,464 of record PHAT01000001.1, on the reverse strand, counting down.
CAACGCAATCCGCTTTTGAATCTGGGATTCGACGACGAATATATTTTGCCTAACGGCGGTTTTGGCGCAGTCTTGGCGCATGCCGGACTGGGTAAGACCGCTTTACTGGTTCAGATGGCGCTGCATGCCATGATGAATGAGCGGCCTGTTTTGCATGTCAGTTTGAATGATGCTGTCAGCAAGGTGGATGTCTGGTATCGCGAATTATTCAACGACATGGCGTCAAAATATGATTCTGCAGAAGTTACCGAGTATTGGGAGAGCATTCTCAATTATCGTTTCATTATGACTTTTCGCGTTGAGGGTTTCAGCGTTCCGAAACTTGAAGAAAGACTGACTGATCTGATGCAGCAGAATATTTTCAAGCCCTATGCCGTTATTCTCGACGGCTTGAAGTTTGATGAATCCGGACGTGGTCTGCTTCTTGAACTGAAAGAATTGGCGAAAAAGTATTCCATGCGCATCTGGTTCACGGTTCACACGCATCGCCATGAACCACCCAAGGAAGATGGATTGCCCCTTTCTTTTCTGCATGTGGAAGATTTATTCGATGTGCTGGTACAGTTGGCGGCCAAAGGTCCGGAAGTATACCTCAAGGCCCTGAAAGGTCAGTCGCCCAACGCGAAACAGGATGCGTTGCTGTTGGATCCGGCAACGATGCTGATCAAAGAATAGCGGCTTTGGAAAATACCCCATCTGCTGCGTTCGACTGTGGCCTTCGTCACTGCGGCGTATAAATATACGCCTCATTCCTCAGACCTTGTCTGCCTTGCATCTGGAGCATTTTGCAAAGCCGCTGTAATAGCGACTTGTCTCCTTGTCTGTGTGGCAATTACTATAAATCAATTATTCATCAGGTCATTCCGGCGCAGGCCGGAATCCAGGAAATTCGATTAAGCATACAATGAAAAAACACCCCGCTGATTTCAGCGGGGTGTTTTTTATTCAACAATCTTTAATCCTCGATTCCTTCATATGTGCCGGGAGTGCTTATCCTGCCCATTATTCTTTGTAGAGATCTTCCAATTTCTTCCCGTATTTTTCCATGACCACCTGACGTTTGAGTTTCATGGTTTGAGTGAGCATGCCGTTATCCAGCGTGAAATCTTCCAGGATAAACTCGAATTTACGGGGAATTTCATAGGATCCTACCGTTTTCTTGAGATGGTTCTGGACCTCGGCAGTTAAAAGCTCCTTGAATTTCTGTCCCGCGGGATTAGAAGGATCAAAAAGATCTTCAGGCTTGACGGACAGGTCCAGCTCAGTAGCCAAATGTTGCAGCAGTTTCATGTCGGGTACAATTAATCCCACATTGTATTCATGTCCCGCCCCGGTGATGACTGCGTTTAAAATCCAGGGCAAAACCTTCATTTCCAGTTCAACGGTATCCGGATGGATGTATTTGCCGTTGGCCAGTTTGTATTCTTCCTTGAACCGGCCGGTGATGAACAAGAATCCATCATCATCCAGCCGTCCCCGGTCTCCGGTGCGCACCCCGCGCATGCCGTTTTGCTCCACAATCACCTCTTTGGTTTGTTCCGGTTTTTTGTGGTACCCGATCATGCATTGGGGGCCGAAACAGATAATTTCGCCGTCATCAGTGTCTTCGCCTGTCCGCGAACGATCAATCACGACTTTGGTTTTATTAATCGGTTTGCCGACCGATCCCAGGCGATTTCCCATTAAAGGGGAGTTGATGGTAATGGCCGGAGACGTTTCACTCAAGCCGTAGGCATCATAGGTCGGAATTCCCACATCGATGAAGAATTTGGCAATTTCCACGTTCATGGGGGCGCTGCCGGTGACCGCGTTTTCCAGGCACCCTCCGAAGCGGGCGCGAATCTTTTTCAGGACAATCGTATCCAGAATTTTGTATTTTAAACCCGCTTTGCCTGTTTCCCGTTTGAGTTTGGCTGCTGCCAGTGCCGCTTCAAAGAGCTTCAGTTTCAACCCGCCTTCTTCCCTCATTCTGGCCCAGACCCCATTGTAGACCTTATTGAAGATGCGGGGTACGGTGATCATAAAGGTAGGCTGGATTTTGGGCAAATCATCAATCAAGGTCTCGACCGACCCCATAATGCCGATAGAGCCGCCTCTCAGGATAAATGCGTGTAAATCTGCCGTAATTCCGAATGAGTGCGCCCAGGGCAGCATGGAGATGCACCGGCTTTTTTCAGTCAGGTTTAGAAACCAGGCCAGGCCCGCTTTAACATTCTCCGCCAGATTGCCATGAGAAAGCAGAACACCTTTGGGTTCGCCTGTTGTTCCCGAAGTATAGATGAGCACGGCAACATCACTGTATTTAGGATGAATAGAAGGAACGGGTTTTTCCGCTCCTTTTTTCTCTAATGCCGCCATGGTGTTTTCCCCTGAACCTTCAATCAGAAAGATTTGTTTCAGCGTGGGGATTTCGGCAGGAAAATCTTTTACCTTTTCCAGAATTTCAGGTTTGGATACAAAAAGGATCTTGATCTCGGCATCTTTGATAATATACTTCCACATCGAAACCAATTCTTTTTCATACATGGGCACGTATGCGGCGCCCAGGCCCTGAGTGGCTATTTCGCCGATTAACCATTCCTTCCGGTTATTGGCGATAATACCGATGGTATCGCCCGCCTTAACCCCGATCGATGATAGTCCCGCCCGCAAATTATTCACGCGGGCGGCGATTTGACTGTAGGTTACCCATTGATACACCCCTGTACCGTCTTTCTCGCCCATGAGCAGATTGTTTGCATATCGGGAGGCGCTGTTTTCAAAAATATCCACTATGTTATCCGGGGCTTCATATTTGCTGCTATACTCACCATATTCAAAAATCGCCATAAACTTCACCGTTCCTTTCGAAATTATTCATTCAAAGTTACTGAAAGCTTAATGAAAAATATTTATCAAATTATTGGTTATGGTACGTTCTTAAACACGTTAAGCAGGACGCTTTTTACATAACGACGGTTTTGGAGATTTTGTTCCATTCAAATGGTTGTGACCAAAGGACTGTTTTCCGGACAAGAAAGTCCTTTTTCAGTGTTGGAAGAATATTGATAATGAGCCGGTAAGTCAAGCTAATTTTAATTTCAGGAAATTATGTTGTCGTGTTGCTGTTGGAAAAGTCCATCCTCTTTGTGATTGCGGCGTGTGTCCTCCAGGGTCTGAAGGCGTGAAACCGGTTACGTCAATGGTTAATCCGACGCCATTTTGTCATTACCCGGCCCCGACCGGGTAATCCGGAAAATCCAAGATTATATATCTCCGTTTTTCCCCGATAAACGCTGCGACGCTCATTTTAACATTCAATGCTCAATTCCCGGAGTTCAATTCCATGGGTGAGGTGCGCCGTTAAAGGGAGATCCAAGCGTTCTCAGGAATCTGTCATTGTGGGTTTAAAGCTCAAAAGGTCTGAGCCGCTTGCCTATTTTAAGAAGATCGCTATAATATAACTATAAAATAACTGATTGGAAATGAACACCATGACCTATAATCGATTGAAAGATGAAAAAAGTCCGTACCTGCTGCAGCATGCCCGGAATCCGGTGGACTGGTATCCCTGGGGTGCAGAAGCGTTTGAAAAGGCGCGACGCGAAGACAAGCCCGTCTTTCTTTCCATCGGCTATTCCACCTGTCACTGGTGCCACGTGATGGAACGCGAATCGTTTGAAGACGCGGATGTGGCGGAACTTCTCAATGACACATTTGTGAATATTAAAGTTGACCGCGAAGAGCGTCCGGATATTGATGCGGTCTATATGAAAGTATGTCAGATCATGACAAAGAGCGGCGGCTGGCCTTTGACCATTATGATGACGCCGGACAAAAAACCTTTCTTTGCCGCAACCTATATCCCCAGGGAAACAAAATATGGCCGGGTGGGCCTGCTGGAGATGATTCCGGAAGTTAAAACGCTGTGGCAGACGAGACGCGAGGATGTTCTTTCCACCTCATCGGAAATAATCCAGCTTCTGAAGCGGCCGATGACCGGCAACTCACGGGATGTCAGCGAAGAAATATTGCAGCGGGCCTATCAATCTTTATTGATGAGTTACGACAGAGCAGTTGGCGGTTTCGGCCATTCGCCGAAGTTCCCAACACCTCACAATTTCTTTTTTTTACTGTGCTGCTGGAAGCGGACCGGTGAGGCGCAGGCTTTGCAAATGGTGGAACACACGCTAAAAAATATGCGGTGCGGCGGGATTTATGATCAGATCGGCTTCGGCTTTCACCGCTATTCAACGGATGCCCAATGGATCGTTCCGCATTTTGAAAAGATGCTCTATGATCAGGCGTTGATGGCCATGGCCTATACTGAAATCTATCAGGCGACGGGGAAAAAAGAATACGAAATGGCAGCCCGTGAAATCTTTACCTATGTATTGCGCGATATGACGGATGCTCAAGGTGGTTTTTACTGCGCCGAAGATGCGGACAGCGAAGGTATTGAAGGAAAATTTTATCTGTGGTCGGAAAATGAGATCCGCAGCGTCCTTGCAAAAGAAGATGCGGATTTGTTTCTGTCTCACTACAGGCACATGAGCGACAGGTCTGTGCAGGGGATGCAGGAAATTCCCGCCGGTCACTTTATCCCGCATCTCAAACCATTATCAAGCGGAGGCACAGAGGATTGGTTACCGGAATTGTCAGGCAAAATGGAGGCCATCCGGAAAAAACTATTTGCCGTTCGTGAAAAAAGGGTGCACCCGCATAAGGACGACAAGATTCTGACCGACTGGAATGCTCTGATGATTGCGGCGCTGGCCCGCGCCGCGCAAGTTTTTGATGAGCCGGCTTATACCGGAGCCGCGCTTCGCGCGATGAATTTTATTGTTCAATCTCTGCATACCGATGAAGGCCGGCTGTTGCACCGCTACCGGGAAGGGCAGGGATCCATCGCGGCGAATATCGATGATTATTCTTTCATGATCTGGGCGCTCCTGGAACTCTACGAGACGACATTTGAAACAAAACATCTGTTCAAAGCCCTGGAGTACCAGTCTCACTTGTTAGCTTACTTCCGGGATGATCAAAACGGAGGATTCTTTTTTACCTCCAGTGATGCGGAAGAACTTTTGATGCGCCCGAAAGAACTCTATGACGGCGCCATTCCGTCAGGCAATTCAATAGCGTTTGTTAATACGCTGCGCTTGTCGCGAATCACCGGGGATGTCGAGATGGACGAAAGAGCGCACGAAGTTTACAGAGCTTTTTGCGGAGAGGCGGATGCAATGCCGACGGCTTTTACCCAATTTCTCTGCGGACTGGACTTTGCCATCGGTCCGGCGAGCGAAGTGATCATCGCCGGGAATCTGGAGAATTCGGACACGAAGTCGCTGTTGAAGGTTTTAAGAAGCCATTATGTGCCCAATAAGATCGTTGTTTTCCGCCCCGAGAGTTCAGCCCATCCCGATATTGAAACCATTGCTCCGTTTGTGCAGTCTCATGCCAGCGTCAACGGTCAGGCGACCGCTTATGTCTGTTCGAACTTTACCTGTTCGCTGCCGACAACTGATCCGCAACAGATGATGGAATTGTTGAATAAAAAGTAGGGAACGGTCGCGACCGTTCCCTACTTCTGACGGTTACTTCCCCATGCAGCTTGATTTGCCTTTTCCCTGTCCTTCGTTTGATTCTTTGGTCAGTTTGCCGTTTTCAAACGTCAGGGCATAGATATAATCATTGTCGCCGCAGTTGTAGTACCAGATTTCTACTTTGTTGGCGCATTTTTTATATTTTTTTACTTTTCCGTCTTTGTCTGTGCGGGTCGATGTCTGACGTCCTTCACAGGCTGTTTCTTTTGATGATGGTTTGCCGCATGTTGTAGCGACTTGCACCTTTGAGGCGCCGCTGGTTACCAGCCCGGACCCGCAGCGAAAAGCCAGCACGTCTGTACTTGCAAAAAATAAGAGAACAAGACCGACCAGTACGATTTGAATAGTTTTCATTTGTTATCCTTTCTTCTCAGAGTGATTGATGAGCACTAAATATTCATATTTGTGGAGATCATAAAAAAACTGCTGGAGGATTTCCTGCTCGTCGGAAAGCGGTGTGGCCGAACGCAGAGCCGCCTGGACTTTATCATTCAAAGCAATGGGGAGGATGTCGATATACCGGCCACGCAATATTTTGTATCGGTAGGCCCGTGCTATTTTTTCCAGGTGGGAAAATTTGATGGTGAACTCAGCATGCCCCTGAAGAGAAATTTTTTCGGGACTGCCTGCTGCCGTAAAGTTTCGATGGGGGAACAGGGGATCGTTTAATGACGTTTCACAGCTGTGTTCACTTAAATAAATGTACGGGACGGCGGCGCCGCATATTTTTTCCATGATTTCCAAGGCCCCGATGTTGATATTTTCAGTGGGGGTAAATTCGAGAGCGTATTCTTCCACATAATCGGCTACTCTGTTTAAAGAGCGGATGGTGTCGGGATCATTTTCCCCCGATTGGTTTTGCCGGAAGAACAGCGTGGGAAAATCGCCAAGATTTTCGTTCAGAATAACGAGGTCAAAAGCTCGCAGATCGGCTATGGGCATCTTTAAGAAATCCATTTCCCGGAAATTTACGGGATGTCCGGTCAATGTTTCCTTCTGCTTTTGCAGCAGAAGGGGTGAAATGTCCAACATGGTTGCCTGGAGGTTCGGGGTAAGAGCCAGAAAGTCCTTCATTAAATACCCGAGGCCGCCGCCGACTTCCAGGACGGTTTTTAAATCCGCAAGTGGAATCTTATCTTCCAGAAAATGAAAAAGATGCGCACCAAATGACGCGTTGTTTTGCAGCGCACGGCGGCAGGGGCTGTTGTCCGGATAAAGCGCATTCACGACAGTCAGCTCCCAGCCCAGAGACGTCAGCGTTCGAATGTGATAATCATCCGTGGTATTTAAAAAATAGCCCATATGCTTGAAATATTGTATCAGTCTTATTAAAATCAGGATGTCTGTGATTCTAGTTCAGGAAAGCGGAAAAATCAATCATGAAAGTGTAATTCTGTCTTACTGCTTACTTTTTCCCTTGGGGAATCTCTTCTGAAGCTCCGGAATAAGTTCGGTTCGAATATGTTCCGAATCAACGTATTTTCGTGAGTAAGCGCTGGAGAAACGCAGGATGCAGGTTGGTGTCTGATCAATTTCGTGCTGTTTGATCAACGCCGACCATTGATTAAAAACAGGTTTGGGATCCACTACTTTAAAAGAGACATTTTTCGATTTCAAGGCGGCCGCCAGAATATTTTCCTGATCGACTTTCTTCTGCGAGGCCAGAGAAAAAAGAATATTTCTTGCTTTTAAAACATTTTGATAGCCTTTGTCCGCAGCGACGGCAGCAAGGAAATATTTTGCATAGAGGCCGGTTCCCTTATGACCGGGAAAATCAACGAAAGTAATTTTAACATCGCCCCTGGCCAGAAGCCTTTCCAGCTCGGGTTCCAGTTCTTTTTCAACGGATTGACAGGGTGGACAAAAATAATCCGTGAAAATGATGAGCTCCCATGCGCCTTTGCCATAGGAAGGGACGGTCGTATTGTCGGCGGCATAGGCGGGTGTTGCCGATCCGGAAAAGGAAAGGCTGACAAATAGATAACCGATGACCATCATCGCCAGCAGCGGGATCCGCTGATGGTTCGTGAAAGGGATTTCCGCTTCACCGAAAGCGTATATCATTTTTTGATATCTTTTATTCAACATGATGGACCTCTCATAGTTAATCACATACATCAGTAGAACCATGATGCCGAAAGACAGGCAAAAAGGGCAGAAAACATTTTCCGATATCTGAAAAGAAACCAGATATACTTCCACGCCAATGCCCGCTGCGACCAGCATTCGCAATAAATCCGACTGTTTTAAAAGTGCCAGAATGATGATGACGGTCATGTAAACCACGCCAATGTACTTCAGGTCAATGTCGAAAATATCACCCCGGAGATAGGAACAGGAGGTGTCGCAAATGGTGTAAAAGGCCATCAAACCAATGCCGATAATGCCCAGCAGGACTGTGATCATAAAACGATGTTCGATGAGTAACCGGTATGGGTGCATCTGCTATTCTTTCGGAACAGTAATCTGTGGTGAGTATAAATATTGAAAATGGCAAAGTCAACATAATGTTCTAAAAAATAATTATGGTCTTGACAAGGTTCATTTGCTTATTCATAGTCAGCTTCAACAAGTTAAATAAGACAGGCGATATGAACATCTTTCATTGAATCCTTTTTCCACTCATGCGGGAAGGTATAGATCAGGTTGGTTTGTAAACGGGACGGGAAGAGTAAAAAAGACACTCATACTCATCAGGAGACAGCATGTCACAATATTCGAAAAAGTTAATCGAGCTTCTCAGTCATGACCATCCCGATCTTTCCGATTGGACGATAATATGTGCAAACGAAAGGGCTGTTGATCCTGTCCAGCATCTTATCCATACTGAACTTGGCGGTATTCTTCCCAAAATTGAAGCACTCAAATCCTACATAACCCATAAGATCAGTGAAAATTCAAACCTGAAGCCTGTCCCGGGTGATGAGCGGTTGCTTTACCTTATCCAGTTTATCGGGGAAAGATATCCTGATGAAGCCTATCCCGCGCGTCGCGCCGCAAGCCTTCTGCCGTTGATCACCAATCTGTCGGAATATAATATCGGGAAGGATACGATCGCGGGATCGGAACGGTTTACCGGGGAAGAGTGGGGCAGGTTTGAAGAATACCTTGACACTGCCCAGACTTTCCGGGAGTGGCTGTCCGGAAGGAATCTCTTCATGACGGAACTTGAAGTGGCTTGGCTGGATAAGATTATCCCCGGTGAAAGGGAAATATTTATCGGACTTCCCGGAATAACGCCGGTGACGGACCGGTTCTACAGAAGAATAAAAAGAGAAAGGTTGTTTATTGGTAAGCCGCTTTGCGGTATCGAACTGGCCTCGCCTGACAAACTTCCATTTGATTCGGCGAAAAACCTTGTCGGGTCATTCGGCGGCGAAGTCGAGCCGTCGGACGGCGCCCGCATTGAAATGGTCAGACTGGGCGGGCTTCATGCCATTGTTGACCTGGTTACCCTGGAGGCTTCCAGGTTCCTTAAAGAGCGGTCGGAAACGGATCAACTGCTGATATATCTGCTGGATGAGTCGCTCACCACGATGCTCTGGAACAGATCGCTTCGGCTGTTCGCCAATGCCGTCAATCTTGCTGTCTGGCTCCCCTTTTCGACAACGTCGGCGGGAAGAAGACTTTTAACTGAGATAGAAGAGGCAGAGCAAACGGGCGTGACGCCCGATTTTAAGAAATACGCCATGTCGTGCGCCGCGGAATTGTCCAAAAACAGAGAAAATTATGTCCGCGAGGAGTGCGAGGCGCTGGAGACGGCCGTATCTTTTTCCACCCTTCTCGACGACTGGAAAGAAAGGCTGGGGCGGAATTTAAACGATGCCGCGAAGATGCTGCTTGAAGTGAGAAAATTCCGGATCACGGGAAGCCGGTCGGCGCCGATACAGGTTGTCGGTTTTGGTCATGTTTCAGGCGAAAAATTCAGCCGGGGCCTGATACTGCCTCTGGACAGCGGCATTATGCCGACGCAGCCTTTTGAAGGTCCTTTCATAAATCCGGTGCATGTTCCGCAGATGAGAAAAAGCGTATTTGAATATGAGGATCTGATTTTCAGGCAAATCCTGGCTGATGGCGGCAGGATTAAAATAGCAGCCGTCGAGGACAAAATAAGGGAGAGAACTCCAAGCTATTACATGAGCCTCCTTGCACAGGAGTTCGGAAAGCCAATTACGGCAGTAGCATTTAAGGAATCGTTGTCAGAAAGGCAAATCAGCAGGAAGACGGCGATACCTGTTGATGATTCCCTTCGGAACAGGCTCAAAGCCTTTACTTATTCTTATTCGAGCCTCGCCAAGATTCTGGCGTGCCCGTTTTTATTTTACCATCAATACATACAGGGAATTGCCCCCCCTGCATTTATGGATGACAATGAAAAAATAAACATGCAGATGGGGACTTTTATCCACAAATTCTTTCAGCAGCTTTCAACCGGCAGGAAGGATCTGCTTGGCAACTGGGAAAAACTTTTTGATGAGCTCTGGGAAAGCGATGAGAACGAAGAATTAAGAAATGTTGAAGGCATCAATATCTACATGCTGAACGCAAAAATCTTATTGCAGGAAATATATGAAGACGAGCTGAAATCAGACCGGCGGATCATATTTGCCGACAATGCCATATCCTGCGAGGAAAAATTCAGCGGTATGATCGGCGGATGCTATAAGATCACCGGACGGTCGGACAGGCTGGCAAGGATATCGGGGCGTACCGAGGTGATAGATTTCAAATATTCAAAAAAGCAAAGCAGGTTTAATATCCCCGTAAGAAAAACCGTGCTGGAGCGTTTTCAAGAAAAGGGCGTTTTGCATCCCGTTGTGCAGCTGATGATTTACCAGCATTTTAATAAAGACGTTGAAGGAGCCCGTTTTTGTTTTCTGAAAGAATCGTCAAAAGACCGGGACATGGCTCTTCCTCCGGAGCAAAGTGCCGGGGCGGATGAGCTGATGTTCGCCGTCAAGGCGCGCCTTGATGCAATTATCGGAGGAAATGAGCTTGCGCCTGATCATGACTCTCAGGAATGTGAATTCTGCCTGTACCAGTCATTATGCGGGAGAGAAGGCTATTATAAGGCTTCAAGGGGGACTGCCTGATGCAAAGCATCCTTCTGAAGGCTTCCGCCGGTTCGGGGAAAACAACACGGCTCACCAACGAGGTATTTAACAGAATATCCGCCGGGGGGAAATTCATCTCAGCGCTCACCTTTACCCGCGCCGCAACCGCCGAGATGCGCTCCCGCATCATGGAAAAGATAGCATCCGGAAAAGAGATGCCCCTGCTGGCCAGGCTAAGCCTGATCATGGAGGCGGGCCGGGTCGGCTACTCGACGATAGACTCATTCTTTTACAGACTTTTTGCCGCATCCGGTCATGCGCCGAAGATGGCTGATGAAAAGACACAGATGGAACTATCCGGAGAAATAGAAGGTCTTTTTCGCGACAGCATCATACGAAGCGGCAAAGGAAATAAGCTGATCATTGCCGCCAGAATATTGAAAACAGACATTGACGCGCTCTGGAGTCCCCTTGCAGAAGAACAAACTGTCGAGCGCTGTCTGATGGATATGGACAGGCTTGAAGATCTTGACGCCCTTATGAAAGAGAACGGCGTTTTAACGAATGAGCTTGAATCGCTGAGTAAAAAGGTAAATGAATTGTCAGAACAGATTCCGGCCGGCAATGTTCAAAGATGGGTTGTCCATGCGATGACTGATTATGAAAGCTTTATTGCCAAAACAGTCGCCACCCATTCCGATCTGGAGGATTACAAAGGTCTTGGCATGAAGATCAGGTGGGATCAGAATCCTTATTCAGATCTCAACAGGATTTTCAAGAATTATAGAAAGACAGCTGAAAAGCTGTCAGTTAACAAGGCTCTCCTCAGAGAACTGGCCGTTGCGTTTCTTTGCGGGATCTACCTTGATGCGGCGGAAAAAGTTAAAAAGAAAAAAGGCTTAATATTTTTCTCCGATGTGCGGAAATCGCTCCTGGCCCTTGATGGAACCGCATCGAATGAACGGCCGAAGCTCATGAGCAACTACTTTTCCCTCGGGTTGGACAGGACCGAACATCTGCTGGTTGACGAATTCCAGGACACATCGACAGGCGATATTGCGATCCTGCTGCCTCTCATTGACGAGATTTTATCCGGCCATGGCGAGCGGGGCGAAAGATCATTCTTTGCCGTAGGCGATTGGAAACAGATGATCTACGGATGGCGCGGCGCGGACCGCGAGGCGCTGGAAATGGCGATCGGGAGCTATCTGAAAAGCGGCGTAATCACCGAAAGCTCGCTGGAATTCAACTACAGAAGCACGCCCCTGCTGATATCTTTTTTCAATAAACTTGTGGAAAATCTCTTTGATGGGAAAGAGAAAACAGAGGTGCAGAAACCACCGGAAAATAATGACGGGTTTGAAGGCCTGACGGAGGTGAACCTTGTCCAACTTGAAAAAGACGGCAGATCGGAAGATCCATTTTATTCCGCCATCATCGATGTTCTGAAAGCCAAGAAGTCGGAATACGGTTGTCAGTGGGGAGACATAGCAGTGCTGACGGCCACCAATAATCATGTCCAGAAGATATCATCCGAACTTGCCAGGGAACACATTGATGTGTCAGAGGTCAAAGGCAGGCAGCTTCTGTCGAAGAAGGAAGGTGTCGCGGTAATGCTTTTCCTGGCGGGTGTTCTTTCTAAAGACGGCGATAAGCAGTTTGCTGCAACGGCGGCGCAGTCTCCTTTATGGAGTGAAATATTCGGGAATATAGGGAATGTCAGGGCTGAGTATGCCTGCAAATTCCCCGAACCTTTCGGGATAATGGCCGTAAGCAGCGCCATTGAGCTTTTGCGGGGAAAACTGCCGGCAACCATACTGGATATATGGCAGGATGAGGCGCAGGCCTTTTTCAGTGAAGGCGGCGTCGATGCTGACGCCTTCCTTTCACGGATGTTTAATATCCGCTTTAACCTGAAGGTGCCTGAGGCCGAGGACAGGGATCATATCAAGGTTGACACCATCCACGGAACAAAAGGACTTCAGTTCAGGCACGTTTTTGTGTTTTGGAACGAAGATGAAAAAGAGCCGCCGTTCTATCTGCATTCCGAAAGATCTCATGTGCAGTTCACGTCGGATGAACTTGCCCTTTTGGGGGCGGGAGAATCGGCTGTTGCAAAGGAAATCGTCAAAAGACATGAAGAAAATATGGTGCGGCTGAGGCGCGAGAAGGCAAATGTTTTTTATGTCGCAGCGACCAGGGCGATACAAACGCTTACTATTTTTCTGCCGGTAAAAAAAGAAGGGAGTTATAAGCCTGTTCACCGGGCGGTGCTGGACACATTTGCGCAGTTTGCGCCCGATGGCGGTAAAAAAGATATCTGTACTTCAGCCGGCCCGTTAAAAGAAGCGGAATGCATCGCAGTATTTGATGTTCCGGAAAAACATCATGACGAACCTGATCAGTATGGCGAGATTGACCCGGCGCTTTTATCCGCCTATATCAAAGCAGGCATCATGCGGGGTGAACGGCTGCACCGGTGGCTGGCCAAGGTTGTTGATCAGACGAAACTGCCGCCTGCCGGAGAGTTGAACAATGAGGAATATGAGACGGCGCTTCGTTTTGTTGATAGAAGTGAGGTCTCTGCCGTCATGTTCAGACCGGGCAAACTTTATATCGAACAGCAGATATCCGACAAGAAGAATTTCGGCATAGTGGATAGAATGATCGTTTCGGACAACCTCATCACCATCATTGATTATAAATCCGGTTCCATGCGGGGGCTCAAACAAAAGTACGATGAACAGCTGAAACGCTACACCAAAATCATGGAGATGCTCTATCCGCTGACCAAGGTTGAATATTACATTTTATCAATGGATGTCTAGGCTGAAATAAAGGGCCTGTTTGCACAGGCTTCAACTTTAATGCCTGTGGTTATAAATGAGCCGGGTGTCTTGATATTTTTCGTCAGCATCATCGGGACAGATTCTTCCGCATTCTGGTTAATGAATGTCCTCCTGTCCCGAGCGACAGTGATTATGAAATAAATCAATGATATCAATACACTGCCACGATATGTTCCCGTCATGAATTTCTTTGAGTTTTTCCTGATAAATCTTGACAATTATTAGGCAATCCATTAGCCTACCGTACTGTTTTTAGGGAACATTGCGAGCGTCTGAACCGGACATGCCGTTAACGGTAATGTTGCATGCGCTTTCAAAAAGGGGGAGGCAATAATGATTGGTGTGCTTATCACAACGCACGGAAATCTGGGAAATGAGTTGATCCATGCGGCGGAGTCGATCAAGGGTCCGTTAAAAGATGTTATGCACGTTTGTGTTGAACAGACCAAAGGTGTGGAAGATTTGAAAAAAGAAATCCAAAACGCCATCAAGAAACTGGATCACGGCAAGGGCGTGTTGATTCTGACGGATCTTTTCGGCGGCACGCCTTCGAATATTTCTCTGTCTTTTATGAAGGAGGGTAAGGTAGAAGTGGTTACGGGGGTTAATCTACCCATGCTGCTCAAGTTGTCGGACGTTAATGAAGCGATCACGCTTAATGAGTTTGCCACTTTCATAAAAGATTACGGGAAAAAGAATATTTCGCTGGCCAGTGAAATATTAAGCAAAAAAGCAATCGGGTGATCAATTGACGGAATCTTACGACATCGCTCTGGTGCGGGTGGACAACAGGCTTGTTCATGGCCAGATTCTGGAGGCCTGGGTGCCCTTCATCGAAGCGAAATGTATCATCGTCGTGGATGACAACTCTTCCTGTGATTTCTTCTGCGAGACAGTCATCCGGATGGCGGTTCCCAGTGAAATCGAAGTCAATATCTGCTCCGTGGAAGATTTTGCGGCCAATTACGTTTATGCTCAGGGTAACGGGAAAAAGACGATTGTATTGTTCAGCAATATTGCGGATGCCCTGAAGGCTTATCATTTGGGGTTTCATTTTGAAAAGCTCAATATCGGTAATATTCATCATGAAGACTATAAAGTCTGCTGCGCTCCTTCCGTTTTTTTATGCGAGACGGAAATTCAGGATGTCTTCAAGCTACTGGAAGATGAGGGCGTTGCCGTTGAACTGAAAAGAGTTCCGAGAGAAAAAGCCGTGAATATCAGGGATGCTTTAAAGGAGTTCTGTCAGGTAAAGCAATAGCGAGGCTGGTACGATATTGTTTGTAAAAATAATTATCATATCTTTTGTCGGCGGTCTGCTTTGTCTTGATCGCGTATTTGTTCAGGCCATGATCTCCCGGCCGATTATTGTTGCTCCGGTCATCGGCCTCATTCTCGGCAATCCCTATGCGGGATTGATCATCGGCGCGATTCTCGAACTCTTCTGGATTGACCGCATTCCCGTCGGCATTTATGTTCCTCCTAATGATTCCATTGCGGCCGTGATCGCCGTATCGATGGCGATACTGTCGGCCCAAACACCGGCTGCGGTTACCAGGGAACTGATGGCCCTGTCGATCCTCCTGGCGATTCCTTTCGGCATTGGAGCAAAAAAAGTTGATGTTAAAATCATGGCGTCCAACAATCATCTTTCCGATCAGGCTCTGGTAGACGCCAAAGATTTAAATATAAGAGCCATAGAAAGAAAAACGTATCTCGGTTTGGCCAAAGTATTCCTGTTTTATGTGGTTCTGCTGTTTGTTTTGCAAATCATTTTTATTCCCACACTGATCTGGATTTATCCGAAACTGCCGGCTCCAATCAATGCGATGCTTTCTCTAACCTACTATTTTCTGCCGCTCTTAGGCATTGCCGTTGCGATCAATACCATCAAACTGCGCGGCGCGATCCCCGTTTTCTGCGCGATATTTTTAGTGGTTGCCGCCGCTATGGAATTTTTCCATGTCTTCTGAAAACACAAGACAGCAAGTAAGTGTCGATCTGATGAAAAAAGAAGATCTGCAGGAAATAATGGCGATTGAACGCGCGTCATTTCCAGCGCCTTGGACGGAAGGCATGTTTCTCGATGAAATCAGAACAAAGCATGCTCAGTGTCTGATTATTAAAATTGAGATGGAAGGGAAGACATTTATTGCCGGTTATATTATTTTCTGGTTGGTGGCCGACGAAGTTCATTTGCATAACCTGGCGGTCAGAAATGAATTCCGCAGATCCGGGCTTGCCTGCAATATGATAAATTTAATGAAAGATATTGCGGCGCAGGTGGGGATTACGCGGCATACCCTGGAAGTTCGCGAATCGAACCACGAGGCAATAAATCTTTACCGTAAATGCGGTTTTGTAGTAAAAGGAAAACGTCCTCATTATTACACCGACACCCATGAAGATGCCTTGATTATGTGGGCCGGAAGAGAACAGGAAAAAAATAATGGCTAAAGATATTTATATCGGAGAAGTATCCGCGAATGAGGAGATCCAGATCGATTGCTTTCTGATGAAGGTGAAACTGCCTTTGAGTTTTACTGAACCTCTGCCCGGGCAGTTTGTGATGATCCGCATTGCAGGCTTGCATGACCCCTTTCTGTCACGGCCCATCAGCATTTATGCATTTTCACGCGGCAAATCGCATTGCACCCTTGACCTGCTCTATCGGGTGGTCGGCAAGGGAACGCAAATATTGGCGGGCTTGATTAAAGGGTCGCAGGTCGAGATTTCCGGTCCGTTGGGCGGAAGCTATTCGGTGGAAAAAAGTAAGAAAAAAATGGTTTTGATTGCCGGAGGCATCGGTGTTGCGCCCTTGTCGCTGCTTGCTCAATATCTTTGCAGGACAGCCTGTCATGATGCGGACGCCATGACGTTTTATCTGGGCGCGCAGACAGCGAATGCTGTTGTCGGTCTCGACCATCTTCGCAAATATTGTTACAAGATCATCGTCTGTACGGATGACGGAACACTGGGTGAAAAATCACTGGTGACAAAAGCGTTTCAAAAAGACATTAAAAAATATGAACCTGCCCGGACGGCGGTTTATGCCTGCGGACCCCGGCCGATGCTCCGGTCTTTATCAGCAATCCTGGACGATAAATATTTCTGCCAGGTATCGCTGGAAGAACGCATGGCCTGCGGGGTGGGCGCCTGTGTGGGCTGTGCCGTGGCTGTTAAAGATGACCAGGGCCGGAAGGCATACAAGCGGGTGTGTGCGGACGGACCGGTTTTTGATCTTCAGAAAGTGATTTGGGAATAAACGTGGGAACAAAAAAAATAAAATTCGATGCGACAATGGCGATGGAAATTGCCGGATTGAAGCTGAAAAATCCGGTCATGACGGCATCCGGAACATTTGGCTACGGTGAAGAATATGCGGATTATGTGGACTTAAACCGGTTGGGCGGCATTGTGGTAAAAGGGCTGTCGCTCAATCCGCGTCTGGGCAATCCGCCGCCGCGGATCATTGAAACATCAGGCGGTATGCTGAATGCCGTGGGTTTGCAGAATATCGGCGTCGATGTGTTTATCGATGAGAAACTTCCCTTTTTACGCCGGTACGACGTCGCTGTCATTGCCAATATCTATGGTGAAAGTTATTCAGAATATGCGCAGGTCGCCCGAAAGCTGAGCAGGGTTCAGGGTGTTCACGCCCTGGAAGTCAATGTTTCCTGTCCGAATGTTAAAAAAGGAGGCTTGAGTTTCGGTTCCGATCCGAAAGCGGCGGCTGAAGTGACCCGCCGCGTGAAGGCTGAAACGGATTTGCCGGTGATCGTTAAACTCACGCCCAACGTCGCGGACATCACGGCTATTGCGCAGGCGGTCGAAGAAGCCGGGGCGGATGCGGTGTCCCTGATCAATACGCTTACCGGCATGTCCATTGATTTGAAAACGAGAACCCCGCATCTGAAAAATATTACCGGAGGCCTGTCCGGTCCGGCCATTAAACCGGTCGCGCTGAGGATGGTCTGGCAGGTGGCTCAAAAAGTATCTGTGCCGATTATCGGTATCGGTGGTATTGTGACGGCTGAGGATGCCCTGGAATTTATGATAGCGGGAGCCAAAGCAGTGCAAATCGGCACGGCCAATTTCATTAATCCCTGCGCGACAGTAGAAATCATTGACGGCATCGGGCATTACCTGCGTGACCGTAAAATAAAAAGCATAAAAGATATTGTTGGAACATTGCGCACATAAAACATGAGGATGAAAACTGCAGAGATTATCAAAGGCGTTTATCTGATCGGCGGCCCCGATGTAACTGCGGCCGAAGATGCGGCAGTATACCTGATCGATTTTGCAGGATCGCTTACGATGATTGATTCCGGCGCGGGCAGGAGTTCTTCACAGATTGTCCGCAATATTGAGATGCTTGGTTTGAGTCCTGTTTCAGTATCGCATGTAATCCTGACACACTGCCATATTGATCATATCGGCTCCGCGCCTTACTTCCGGGAAAAATACGGCGCCAAAATCGTCATTCATGAATTGGATGCAAGGGCGCTGGAGACAGGCGATTCGATTCGAACCGCGGCCAACTGGTACGGGACGACTTTTCCACCCACAATAGTTGATCAGAAGTTAACGGGTGCGCGTGAAATATTGAAATTCGGCGATGAGGAATTACACTGTCTGCACACACCCGGCCACACGCCGGGTTCAATTTCCATTTATCTGGACAGGGCAGGCAAGAGAATTTTATTCGGCCAGGATATTCACGGACCGTTCAACAAAGCATTTGGCTCGGATATCGAAGCGTGGAAAAAGTCGATGCAGATGCTTCTTGACCTGGACGCCGACATCCTGTGCGAAGGCCACTTCGGCATTTATCAGCCAAAAAATAAAGTGCTGGATTATATTGAGCGATATCTTGAGGAGTACGACTGAGATTCTCCCTCCTTTTACTTGTGCCCTTCAGGGTATAAAGGAGAGTTGGGGAGGATTTTATTAATAGTTGAATGTCAAAAAATCCCCCTTTGTCCCCCTTTAAAAAAGGGGGATTTTTTTAAATGAGTGCCAGACTATCCGCTACTGCCATGCCGGACAGTGTCGGGCAGATAGAACCGTTTTTCAATTCCAGCAGGTTGTTCTTAATCAACGCTTCGATGATCTGTCTTTTTTCGACCAGCAAGTCAGAACCAAAGCAGGTTTTATAGTTCGCAAGATTAATCCCGTCTTTCGTGCGCATAGCCAGAAATATTGATTCAAATGCCAGTTGTTCAAGGGTGAGATTTTCTGATTTATCTATGGATTTCTTTCCTTCAGAAATATTCTTAAGGTAGGATTTGACAACCGCCTTGTTCCACCAGCGTTTACGATCCATAAAGGAATGGGCGGCAGGCCCCAGACCCAGATAAGGCGCATGCCGCCAGTATTTCATGTTGTGTCTGGATTTAAAAAAATCGGTGCGGGCAAAGTTGGATACTTCGTAATGAATGTAACCTGCATCGGTCAGTATCTGTGACGTTGTCATAAAGAAATCCAGTGATTGGTTTTCAGAAGGCAGTTGTAAGCCGTCTTGCTTGTATAGTTTGGCCAGCGGTGTTTTCTTACCGAGTGAGAGCTGATAGCAGGAAAGATGTTCCGGTATGAAGGAAAGCGCTTTTTTCAGTGTTTGCTTCCACGTATCAATATCCTGGCCTGATACGCCATAGATTAAATCCATGCCGATATTGTTAAATCCAGCCTTGCGGGCTGCATTTATTGCGGCCACGGCAACGTTTGCCGTATGTCGGCGTCCAAGAAATTTCAAAAGGTGATCGTCAAAGGATTGGATGCCGATATTCAGACGATTAATTCCCAACTGGCGCAGCGTTTGAAAATATTCAAATGACACATCGCCGGGATTGACTTCCATCGTGATTTCAGTCTGCCGGTCAATATCAAAATTGTGGTGGACGGCTTTGAGGATGTCGTCAATTTGCTGAACGGAAAGCAGGGAAGGTGTGCCGCCGCCGATATAGATGGTGTCAAAAGATGAAAAGATATTGTCATACAAAGCCATCTCATTTATGACGGCTTCTACAAATTCAGGAATAAGATGCGTCAAAGCGGTCGAGTAAAAACTGCAATACCCGCACTTGCTGAGGCAAAAGGGAACATGAATATAGAGCCCGCCATGATCATTATTCATAAACATCATTCGCAACAAAATTACTTTTTAATGTTCAAAAAATATTCTGTTTCATATTCAAGATGATAGCAAGGCGGCAAGGAGGAGGCGACGCAGGCGTACTTGTTTGTACGTCGAGGAGCCAGACGACGCAGCCAACGCCGCTAGCTCTTGAAGAGGAAATAGCATACCTAGTCGTTGTCTGACTTCAAAACTGCCAGAAACGCGCTCTGCGGAATGCTGACCGAGCCGATCATCTTCATGCGCTTCTTGCCGGCTTTTTGCTTTTCAAGGAGTTTTCTTTTGCGGGTAATGTCGCCGCCGTAGCATTTGGCCGTAACGTCTTTGCGGAAAGCGCTGATGGTGCTGCGGGCGATGATTTCTCCGCCGATGGCGCCCTGAATGGCAATTTTATACATCTGCCGGGGTATTTCGTCCTTGAGGCGGTCGCAGGCCAGAAGGGCGCGGGCGCGGGCGCGGTCACGGTGAACAATCTGTGAAAGCGCGTCAACCTTTTCGCCGTTAACCAGAATGTCCAGCAGCACCAGATTGCTTTCCCGGTAATCGATGATGTCGTAATCAAATGATCCATAACCCTGCGTTACGGACTTGAAACGGTCATAGAAATCAAAAATAACTTCCCCCAGGGGCATCTCATAGGATAGTTCGACGCGTCCCGGACCGGTGTAAGTCATATTGGAGTTCACACCGCGTTTATCCATACACAGTTTCATAACCGTGCCCAGATAACGCTCGGGAAGCATCATGGCGGCTCGGATATAAGGCTCTTCGCCTTTGGCGATTTCCGAAGGATCGGGATAGTGGGTGGGATTATCCACGTAAATTATCCTGTTGTCTTTGAGTGTGAAACGGTAACGCACACTGGGGACGGAGAGAATGATGGAGAGATCAAATTCTCTTTCCAGTCTTTCCTGCACGATATCCAGATGGAGCAGGCCTAAAAAGCCGCAGCGGAAACCTTGTCCCAGCGCGGCGGATGAATCTTTTTCATAAATGAATGACGCGTCGTTGAGCTTGTACTTTTCCAGCGAATCGGCCAGATCCTGATAATCGTCGGACGCGATGGGGTAAATCGAGGCGAAGACGACGGGCTTTACTTCTTTAAAGCCGGGCAGGGGATGCAAGCATGGTTTATCCTGCAGAGTGATGGTGTCGCCGGTGCGCACATCCGCAACGGTTTTAACGCCGGCGATGATATAGCCAACATCGCCCGCGGAAAGTTTTTCTCGTTTGGTGCGCGTCAGCAGAAAATGGCCCACTTCTTCCACCTTATACGTGGTGCCGTTGTACATGAATTTGATGATATCGCCGGCTTTAACGCTTCCTTCAAAAACGCGGCAATGAATGATGGTGCCCCGGAATGAATCATACTTGGCATCAAAAATCAAAGCAGCCAGGGGATTCGCGGCGTCGCCTTTGGGTGGTGGAATGCGCTCGACAATGGCTTCCAGAATTTCTTCGATTCCAATGCCTTCTTTCGCGGAGCATTTGATATGGGTGTCCGGATCCAGTCCCAGTTCCGAGTCTATTTCTTCCAGAACCCGGTCAATATCGGCGGACGGTAGATCAATTTTATTGATGATCGGAATGATGGCCAGGTTGTGTTCCATCGCCAGATAAAGATTGGCCAGGGTTTGCGCCTGCACGCCCTGGGCGGCATCGATCAGCAGGAGAACGCCTTCGCAGGATGCCAGTGATCGGGAGACTTCATATGAAAAGTCCACATGTCCCGGCGTGTCGATCAGGTTTAAAATATATTCTTTCCCATCCTTGGCGCGATAGGGCAGGGAGATGGCGTTACTTTTGATAGTGATGCCGCGTTCCCGCTCGATGTCCATATTGTCCAGCATCTGGTCCTGAAAATTTCTTTCATTACAGACGCCGGTAAACTGGATCAAACGGTCGGCCAGCGTGGACTTGCCGTGATCGATATGGGCGATGATACTGAAGTTTCTAATGTTTTCCATAGGGTGTTAAAAAAAGCCCTCCGATGGTTCGGCGGGCTTTGATTATTATTCTTTCCTGTTCAACTAGATCAGTTTCTTCATGAGATCTTCGGAAACTTCTTTAACGCCGGCGCGTCCGTCAACGATAATGACTTTGGTTCTTTCCTTGAAATAGTTTACGCCGGCCAGTGTGCCGGTTTTCGTGTCGTAGTAAATGCCATGACGTTTATCAATGGCCGAGGTATCCTGATCATCGGCGCGGGCGGATAATTCTTCGCAACCGCAGACGCGACAGACGGTCTTTCCATCATGGGAATGGGGCTTGATGGCGTCGATGTAAATATTGTTGGGATGGTTGTTGTCCATTTTACACAACCTGCGCCCCATGATGCGCTGTTTAGCCGTTTCACGATCCAGATCGATTTCAATGACGAAATCAAGTTTAATGTTTTCTTTCTGCAGGGCCGCCCAGAGAGCTTCAGCCTGAACCAGGTTACGGGGGAAGCCGTCCAGAAGCCAGCCGTTTTTGCAGTCATCTTCTTTGAGGCGGTTCAGAATCATGGGAATGGTAATATCATCCGGGACGAGTTCGCCGCGGTCAATAAATGCTTTTGCTTTTTCTCCCAGCGGGGTTTTTTTCGAAATATTCTGACGGAAAATAACACCGGTTTCAATATGGGGAACTCCATATTTCTTCTGTACAATAGCGCCTTGAGTGCCTTTACCGCTGCCGTTGGGGCCAAATATTAAAATGTTCACTTGTTCAAACTCCTTTCGTAAAAAATATTAAAGTAGATGCCTTATAATGTATTGTCCCTTTTTTCGCAACGATAAAGATGGACTGTCAGTTTCCGATTAAAAACACGATTTTAAAGGGAATTTATTCAGAATCGTTCTACTGGCGGCCTGGTTTCTTGTCCGGGTTTTTAGGTTTGGTGTTCAATTCATTGATAGCGTCACGAATGGCAATTGCTCTTTGTGTTCCTTCAGGATAATATTCAAGCGCCTTGCGAAAATGAAAGAGGGCGCTTTCTTTCTTTTTCTCTTTTTTGAAATATAGACCAAAAAAATAATGCGCGTCACCCTGTTGATTCAGCCTGCCGTAAGACATGGCGATGTGGTAGTTAATGTCGATGTCATCGAATGTCCTGTCCTGCAGTTTCAGAAAATAGTTGAGTGCGTTTTGAAAGTCACCCGTGGCAAAGTAAGCTTTACCCAGAGCAAGCGAAACCTGCTCGTTTTCGGGATGGATCTTCGCTGCTCTCAGCAGATATGTGCGGGCTTGGCCGGCATTGCCCGTTTTCAGGTATATCAGGCCGATGCTCGTTAAAATATCTCCATCCTGCGGTGAAAGCTTCAATCCTTTGTTCAGATATTCCAGGGCGGCGCTGGTGTGACCGAGCTGATCTTCCGTCAGAGCCAGAGAGTAAAGCAGATCAACGTTGCGTGAATCTTTTTGTAAAGACGTCATAAGTTGTCTGCGGTGTTTATTGAGTTCATCCATGTCCTGGGCAATTAAAGCCTGCATCCGCACAAAATTACCGACAATATTTCCGGCGCCGCTGCGCCGGCGATATTCGGTTTGAAGCAGGCTGTCCAGGTAAAAAATACGATCATCGGTTCCCGGATGCGTCCGCAGGTAGGACGGTATGTTTCTGGAATAGAATTCATACTGCTTGATCAATTTGAGAAATTCAACCATGGCTGCCGGATTGTAACCGGCGTTCACCAGGCTTTCAATTCCCAGCCGGTCTGCTTCTTCTTCATGTTCCCGTTGATATTTGAGGGTCATTGAACTGGCGCCCGCTACGGAAAAAGCGGCAATGGCGGCTGTTGCGTCTCCGCCGCCGCCGAGGAAGGCGCCGGCGATGATTCCGGCTAGCATGGCAATATTAAGCTTTTGTGATTTTTCAATAATGCTGGCAACATGCCGGGAGTTAGCATGAGCGATTTCGTGCGCCATGACACCGGCCAGTTGCGCTTCGTTTTCCATGGCGGTGATTAATCCTTTATTGACATAAATATAACCGCCGGGTGTGGCAAACGCGTTGATACCTGAGCTGTTGAAGATGGAGAAAGTAAAGTCAAAAGAAGCCTTCTTGCTTTGAGCCAGAAGCCGGTTGCCGATTGCTGTAATGTAGGCATTCAGCTTTTTATCATGGAGTAAAAAATTATTTTTTTCGAGTTTATCATAAATTTCCTTGCCCAGCTTTTTTTCGTCGTCAATCGTAAAAGCGGCAAAGGCGTTTTGTGTCCCGAAAAATGCCAGGAACAAAATCAAGGCGAAAGAAAAATATTGCTTTTGAATTATTTTGCACATAATTGATAAAAATCCATTCATTGTGATGGTTCATATACCTGCTTTGATATGATTAGGCAAGTTTTCCTTGCGGAGGGATGTTAAACAACATGAAAGGATCGGGGACGAAAATATGGGGAAAGTCATCACAATTGACGGACCTGCCGGCGCGGGAAAAAGCACGGTAAGCAAGGCTGTTGCCGCCAAACTGAGATACCTGTATCTGGACACGGGCGCGCTTTATCGCGCATTGGCCTATAAAGCGCTGAAAAACAAGATGGACGTGAATGATCCCGACGAGCTGTCTAAATTGTGTTCTTCAACTCAGGTGGCATTGAAGAATCTGGAGGGCAAAATAACGGTATTGGTTGATGGCGAGGATGTCGGCGACAAAATCCGCACGGAAGAGGTTGGATTGGCCGCTTCCATCATATCCGCTTTCCCGGTTGTTAGAGAGAAATTACTTTCTTTGCAAAGGGAAGCTGGTGCCCGGGGAGGCATTGTGGCGGAAGGAAGGGATATGGGATCCGTTGTATTTCCTGATGCGGAGTTCAAGTTTTTTCTGGACGCGAAGATTGAGGAGAGAATCAGAAGGCGCCATGAAGAACTCGTTCAAAAGAACGATAAGGCGGACCGGGATGCCATATCCAGGGATATGCAGGCCAGAGATCATCAGGATTCGCAAAGGAAAATTGCACCCTTAACCGCATTGCCGGGTTCCATTATCATTGATTCGACACACTTGGATGTCGCACAGGTTGTTGAAATGATTCTTAAGCGCGTATCAGCCGGAAATGATTAAATGTAAAAATGAGCGGAAAGCAATGTGTGCCTGATTTATCTTGCTATTTGATTTTCAGTATGTTAGGCAAACAAGATTAAAAAATGTCTCATAAAAATAGGGGGTATCAGGTTAATGGTTAACAATAACAACACAAACTTAACAAATGAAAAGGAGGTTAAGACCGACTCTTCAATTCACAGCACACACAACCAGTCCAAAGAAGAAGATATGGGCTTTAAGGAACTCTATGAGCAGAGTCTTAATCAATTGCAATACGGTGATATTGCACGTGGAAAAGTCGTTCAGGTAACGGCGGATATTGTCATGGTGGATGTGGGTTGGAAGACGGAAGGTTTTATTCCGATTAAAGAACTCAAAGACGCCCAAGGGAATGTGAATATTTCCGTGGGGGATGATATAGAAGTTTTTATTGATAAAAGAGATTCAGAAGGCAACCTGGTCTTATCTCGTGAAAAAGCGGCCAAACTCAAAGTTTGGGACGAGATCAAAGAGGTCAGTGACAACAATCTGACGATTAAAGGAACTGTTGTCGAAAAAGTAAAGGGCGGCCTTTCCGTGGACATTGGCATTATAGCCTTTCTGCCCGGGTCGCAAATTGATACACGTCCGATAAAGGATTTAGACCAGTTTATCGGTCAGACAATTGATTTTCATGTCTTAAAGTATGACCGCAAACGCAATAATGTCGTTTTATCAAGAAGATCGATTGTTGCTTTAGAACGAGAAAGCGAAAAGAAAGATACGCTTAACAATATCACGGAAGGCGGTATTGTTGACGGCATTATCAAGAACATTACAGATTATGGAATATTTATCGATCTGGGCGGCATCGACGGATTGCTTCATGTGACGGATATTTCCTGGGGGAGAATAGCGAAGCCTGCGGACATCTTCCACAAGGGAGAAAAAATTTCGGTTAAGGTTCTTTCATTTGACCGTGAAAAAGAAAGAGTCTCTCTGGGATTGAAGCAGCTTCATGAAAATCCGTGGGAGCATATTTCGGAAAAATATCCGGTTGGCGCCCTGGTTCAGGGCAAAGTGGTCAACCTGACGGATTACGGCGTATTTATTGAATTGGAACCGGGTGTAGAGGGTCTGGTTCATATATCCGAGATGTACTGGACACGGGAAATTAAACACCCGTCCAAAGTATTGAATGTTGGCGACACGGTGAACGTGGTGGTGCTGGAAGTCAATCCGGAAGCGAAGCGCGTGTCCCTGAGTCTGAAACAGACGACAGCCAATCCCTGGGAAAAGCTGAAAGAGAAATATCCGGTCGGCACGGTTGTGAAGGGCCTTGTGCGCAACATTACAAACTTTGGTGTGTTTGTCGGTATAGAGGACGGCATCGATGGTCTTGTTCATGTATCGGATATTTCATGGAAACATCGGGTTACCCATCCGTCCGAATATTTCAAAAAAGGACAGGAAGTCGAAGCGGTTGTTTTAAATATTGACGTTGATAATGAGAAATTTTCTCTGGGTATTAAGCAAATTGAAAAGAACCCTTGGGAGGAATTGCCGCAGAAATACGCGCCCGGCAGTGTGGTGACCGGCAAAATCACAAACTTTACCGATTTTGGAATCTTTGTGGAAATTGAAGAAGGTATTGAAGGTCTGGTTCATATTTCCGAAATAAGCCAGAAACGGGTCAAATCGTCAGCCGAACTGTATTCCGTTGGCGATACCGTGTCTGCTGTGGTTAAAAGCATCGATGTTAAAACAAAGAAAATCCGGTTGAGTATTAAGGAGATGGAAGCACCGGCACCAGCGGCGGCGGCAACGACGACGGCTTCAAGCCAATATATTAATAATCGCGAAAATATCGGCTCGAATCTCGCACAGGCGCTGGCCGATGTGAAGATCGGTGGCCAGTCCAAGGAATAAAACATGAGAAAACATCCCGTAATTCTGGGATTGGTTATACTGATCGCACTGGGCGCTGTTCTATATGTGTTCTTTTATAGAGCAGGCGCCCGATCCGGTAGTGTCACCACGCAAAGCTTTTCTTTAAAAGACAGGATCGGTGTTGTGACTGTTGAAGGCGTGATCACCGACTCTCTTGAAATTACGGAAATTATAGATGAATTCGGGAAAGACAGCTCCATTGTGGCCGTAGTTCTGCGCATTGATTCACCCGGTGGTGGTGTTGCCGCGTCACAGGAAATTTATGATGCCGTAGTGGAACTCAAGAAAAAGAAAAAAGTGGTAGTATCAATGGGGTCTGTTGCTGCCTCAGGTGGTTTGCTGATTGCCTGTGCAGGTGATAAAATCGTGGCCAATCCGGGAACCATTACCGGGAGCATATCGGCGATTATGCAATTTGCCAATGTGGAGGAGCTTTTAAAAAAGGTCGGTGTGAAATCATCCGTTGTCAAAAGCGGACAGTACAAGGACATTGGTTCTCCTACGCGTGAGATGACGCCTGAAGAACGAATTATTATTCAGGAACTGGTTAATGACATTTACAATCAATTTATAGATGTTATTGTCCGGGATCGTAAAATGACTCGCGAGCAGGTTATGGCGATAGGGGACGGACGCGTTTTTACGGGAAGAAAGGCTAAAGAATACGGTTTGGTTGATCAGCTGGGCGATATGGCAGCCGCAGCAAAGCTGGCCAGCGTTCTGGCCGGTAAAAACGGAAAATACGATTTGGTTTATCCTAGAAAAAAGCACCCTTCCGTTTTTGATTATATGTTCGAAAGCGCGGCCAATCAGCTCAGCCGATCCGTAAAAGAGAAAGCTGAGAAATGGGGAGGGGTCAGTTATTTGTACCACCCCTGATATTCGCCGAAAAAGCCGCTATGACGAAAAATGAATTAATCAAAAGAACTCAGGTAAAGTTTAAAAGTTATTCGCAAAAGGATATTGCTTTAGCGGTGGAAGCAATTTTGAGTTCCATGACCGGCGCCTTGAAGAAAAATGAAAGAATCGAAATAAGAGGATTCGGCACGTTTACCATGCGTGAAAGGAAATCCAGAATCGGCCGCAATCCCAAGTCAGGGGCCGAGGTCACTCTTGGCGATAGAAGGATTCCTTTTTTTAAAACAGCTAAGGATCTCCGGTTGAAGGTAGATAATAAAAGATGACTTATAAAAACATCATTGTTGATAAGAAGAAAGCTTACGCTATCATCCGATTCAATCGTGCTCATGAAATGAATGCTCTGTCTCAGGAAATGAGACTGGAATTTAATGAAGCGCTTCTGGACGTTGAAGCGGACCAGCAGATGAAAGCTTTGATCATTACCGGTGGAGAATATGTTTTTTCAGCCGGTATGGACATCAAAGAAATGTCGTCTCTGTCGAATGTGGAAATTGACGACTATTTTGAATCGATGAAAAGATATCTGAAGAAAATTTATTCATATCCCAAACCGGTTATTGCCGCAGTCGGTGGCATAGCTCTGGGCGGCGGATTCAATATCGTGACGGTTTGTGATCTGATTGTTGCATCGGAAAGTGCTATCTTCTGCCATCCGGAATTGAAGTTCGGATTAAGTCCTCTTTTTTATCCATTAAGCCAGATTGTGGGGGTGCCCAAAGCAAAAGAAATCGTGATGCTGGGCGAACCCATGGGAGCCAATGAAGCGGAGAGAATCGGTCTGGTCAATAAAGTGGCGCCCCCTGAAAAGTTTATGCAGGTCGCAGAGAAAATGGCGGAGACATTATCCGAAAGATCAGTCAAAGCCATTGAGGAACTGAAGAATATTTGTTCTGTTGTGCCCAGAATGGATAAGATTGCCGCTCTGGATATGGAACTTTCCATTGGCGGGATGTTGTTTGCCCGTGATGAACGCAAAATTCACATGAATGAAGTGCTGTTTCTGGAAAAGTTGCGGAAGAAAAAACAAAAATAAACCCCACTTCTTCTACCCTGATGACCTGAAGGTCACACGAGGGTACGCGATTAAAATGTATCTTCTAATGAGAAGTGGGGAAAAGTTTACAGATTATCCCAGTCATTGCCCGGTGCGGCAAAATCCTTAAGTTGATCCCGTCTTTTCTTATGCTGAAGCTTTTTCAGAGCTTTTGCTTCGATTTGACGAATTCGTTCCCGGGTCACCCCCATCATATCGCCGACTTCTTCGAGAGTAAAAGGTCCGTAATTACAGGCAACCCAGGTGCAGTTTAAGAAAGCTTCGTTTTTAAGACGCCATTCGCAGGTGGTATCCGTGCAGATTTCCGCTATTAAATTTCCCTTTTTCTTACAGATATAAATATTAATCATTAAAATGATCCCTTCGCAAATGTTAAATCGGATAGAACTTATGGTGACTTGAATCGTTTGTCAACAATTATGATATAAAAAATTCCCCATCAGGCATCATGGGTGCGGTAAACTCGAATACAATGCTAAATTGTCAATTATAAAAAAAGAAAATCAAAAAAATATTTTTTCCGGCGGTCGTCTTTCCGGAACATACCGGTGAGGAATCTTATCATCATTCCAGTCCCGGTTAACATATAAGTTGCAATAACAACTTCCGTATTCTTTCACATCTTCAGGCCGGTAAACGCATGGACACATGATGTCACGGTCTTTTTCACGGTCACCCGAGGCCAGGCGGCAGGGGCAGGATGTGTAACCATAACGTTCCTTGTTGACGAGCAGATCCCGGAGGATGGAAAGTACCCAATCCCTGTCTTTGTTAAAGAAATAACCCTTGGGCTCCTGGGCTTTTTTTAACAGATCATATAGTTCGGAAGGCGTCATTAAATTCCCAACGCCTCCTTGATGTCATGCTCTTTAAAACCGATAATAATTTTGTTGCCGATGATGATGGTAGGAAAAGAACGTTGCGGGTTATACTGTACAACCTCATTCAGCACGGCTTCTCTGTCCGCGCCCTTGAGCAAGTCGACATCCGTTGCATCAAACGTAACGTTGTTTTCATTCAGAAATTTTTTTGCCGCTTTGCAATGGCTGCATGTGCTTAAAGTATATATTTTAACTTTCGTTGACATTGGATAGCCTCCTGAAATTTTATGATTTATATATGTCTTTTGGCTGCGATGTCAAGCTGATAGTCATGAATTTGTAGGCAAAGATTTATTGACAAGAACACTCAATTCATATATCAACAAAACCTCACTTAAGGAAAGATAAAATACTGTATGAAACATAATAGTATTATCGCTTACGAAGGTTTCCCCTTTATCATCCTTTCCCTCGTCTTCACTGTCTTTGCAGCTTTTTTCGGTATCCTGTGGCTGACGCTTTCCTTAGCCGCAATTACGGTTTTCATCATCTGTTTTTTCCGCAATCCGGAGAGGTATTATCAGGAAGAGGATAAACTAGTGATCTGCCCGGCCGATGGTAAAGTTATCAGAATAGAAGAAGTTGACGTTCAGGGCACTATCACCGGCCGGTTTAAGAAAATCAGTATTTTCATGAATGTCTTTAATGTCCATGTGAATCGTGCCCCCTATGACGGGGTGATAGAAAAGATTTATTACCACAAGGGCAAATTCCTGTCGGCCAATCTGGATAAGGCCTCGGCGGAAAATGAACGAAATGAAGTAATGATTCGCACAAAAGACGACCGTGCCATTTGGACGGTGCAGATTGCCGGACTCATCGCCCGGAGAATTGTCTGCTGGACCCGTGAAGGAGAAAATATTAAAAAAGGCGAACGGTTCGGTTTGATTCGCTTCGGCTCCCGCGTTGAAGTATTTTTGCCTACGGATTCCCGAATTGTTGTAAATCTGAATGACAAAGTCCGGGCGGGACAAACACCCTTAGGATACCTTTCATGAATAAAGAACGGCACATCAGAAATATGCGCATTAAAAAAGGAATCTATGTTCTGCCGAACCTTTTTACAACGGCAAGTTTGTTTATGGGATTTTATTCCATCATTGCGTCTGTTCAGGAAAAGTTTTTTCTGGCGGCCATTGCCATCATCATATCGCTGATCTTCGACGGATTGGACGGGCGAATCGCCCGAATGACCAACACAACCAGCAAATTCGGCGCGGAATATGATTCGCTGGCTGATCTGATTGCTTTCGGCGTTGCGCCGGCCCTGTTGGCCTATACCTGGGCTATGTCATTTGACGGTAAACCGGGCTGGATGGCCGGATTTCTTTTCGTGGCATGCGGCGCCTTGCGGCTGGCCCGCTTTAATATTCAGATCGGTCTGATCGACAGTAAATATTTCAATGGGCTTCCCATTCCCGCAGCCGCCTGCGTCATTGCCACAACCGTGATATTTTTTGATCACATTGGTTTTGAAGGGACCCTTCGTGATCCTTTCAAGATGATTATGATTCTGGTTGTGATTTTAGCCCTCTTGATGGTCAGCAAC
Source organism: Deltaproteobacteria bacterium HGW-Deltaproteobacteria-6 (assembly GCA_002840435.1). Taxonomy (NCBI): domain Bacteria; class Deltaproteobacteria; species Deltaproteobacteria bacterium HGW-Deltaproteobacteria-6. The sequence goes on along the minus strand of PHAT01000001.1, from coordinate 830,474 downwards.
ATCAAATATTACAGCTTTAAAAACATGAATTTCCGTTCGCGGATGCCCTTTAAGATATTGCTTGTTGCCATAGGCATTTTTTTAGTTTTTTATTATAAACCGGAAATTATGGCTTTCGTTATTATGGTCGGGTATGCTCTGTCCGGTCCTGTCTGGTGGGTTTTAAAATTTATTCAGAAAATGCGTCAGAAAGACCTGACGAGCGATGAGCCTAAACAGGAATCTTAGCCAGAGTGATGTTCTGATTCCAGAGTGATATTATGAGAATTTCCGGAGGTGAAGCAAAAGGAAGGGCGCTGAAATTTCCTCCCCGTTCAACGCAAAGACCCACTACTGATTTTTTAAGGGAAGCTCTTTTTAATCTATTGGGATCACCAGCGGACCAGTTCTTTCTGGATTTATTTGCCGGATCCGGGTCCGTGGGGTTGGAGGCCGCCAGTCGTCAAGCAAAAGAAGTTACCTTTGTTGAAAAAAGCAAGGATCTTGTCGGAGTTGTTCATGAAAACGTTTCACTATGCGGTTATTCGGGAAAATGTCTGGTCATCCATGCCGACATTCAATCGGCCCTGCGTGATCTTTATGGAAAAAAATGCAGATTTGATGTGATATTTGCCGATCCTCCCTATAACCAGGGCTTTATCGGAAAAACACTTGGTGCGTTGAACGAATATCCTGTTCTACAAGAAGAAGGCATCATTGTTTTTCAACATTCAGTCCGGGAACAAATAAAAGCGCTTCCGGACAGATGGTCTGTGGCGGACCAGAGAAAATATGGGGACAATTTATTAACTTTTCTTAGGGTGGAAAGTTCATGACGCAAGAAAAATTTGACAGCAAAGTTGCGATTTACCCGGGTTCGTTTGATCCGATAACCAACGGCCATGTGGATATTATTAAAAGAGGCAACAGAATCTTCGATGAAATCATCGTTCTTGTTGCATATAACCCGAGAAAATCATCCCTGTTTTCAGTAGAAGAGCGGTGTCAGTTCATCCGGGAAATATTTCAAAATTATGAGGGGATTCGAGTGGATTCTCATGACGGACTGCTCATTGATTATCTCAAAAACTCCGGGGCGAGTACGATACTGCGGGGCATGCGCGCTCTTTCCGATTTTGAATATGAATTTCAAATGGCGCTGATGAACCGCCGCCAGACAAAAAATATCGAGACGGTCTTTCTCATGAGCGGATTCAGGTGGTTTTACACCAGCTCCAACCTTATCAAGGAGGTGGCCAGTCTGGGAGGATCGGTCAAGGGTCTCGTTCCCGAAAATGTGCATCAAAAATTAATGGAAAAATATAATATTAACAATAACAGGAAGTAGCCGGAAGGAAGGGAAAAATGGGAGGTCTTTTTGGAGTAGTAGCACAAGATAGTTGTGTTCAGGCGCTCTTTTACGGAACGGATTATCATTCTCATCTGGGAACAGAAAACGGCGGCATGGCTGTTTTTGGCGACAAAGGTTTTTATAACACGATTCACGGCATATCGCAGGCGCAGTTTAAATCGCGATTTGTTGATGATTATAAAAAGATGGACGGATACTACGGCATCGGAGCCATTGATGATGAATCGCCGCAACCCCTGATCTTCCGTTCCAAGTTCGGTATTTATGCCGTGGTTGCCACAGGCCTCATCACCAATAAAAGCGAGCTGGTCAGCGAATTGCTCAATGAAGGAGCCTCCTTTACGGAAATGGCGGGGGGTGGCATCAATAACGCGGAGGTTGTCGCTTCCCTGATCAACCGGGGGGATAATATTGTAGAAGGAATCGCCTCCATGCGGGGAATTATTGAGGGGTCTATTTGTGTTCTGGTCCTGACACCGGAGGGCATTTATGCCGCCCGGGATAAGGTTGGACGCTTTCCCCTGGCGCTGGGTCAGAGCAAGGACAAAAGCCGGAAATCCTATGTTGTGGCCACTGAAGCAAGCTCCTTTGAAAATCTTGGATATGAACTATTTCGTTTTCTGGGACCTGGAGAAATTGTGTTGCTTGCGCCTGACGGCATCAAACAGCTCAAACCGGAAGGTAAAGAAAAGAAAATCTGTTCGTTTTTGTGGATTTATACGGGGTCGCCTTCATCGACGTATGACGGCGTCAGTGTGGAGCGGACCCGGGAACGCTGCGGCGCATATTTAGCCAAGCGGGATAACGTTGAAGCGGATTTTGTCGCCGGTGTGCCCGATTCCGGAGTCGGTCACGCCATCGGTTACGCGATGGCATCCGGGATTCCGTATCGACGGCCCCTGGTGAAGTATACGCCCGGTTACGGAAGGAGTTATACTCCGCCCACTCAGGAAATTCGTGATCTGGTTGCCACTATGAAACTCGTTGCTGTAAGAGATGTGATTAACGGCAACCGGATGATTGTTTGCGACGACTCCATCGTTCGCGGAACGCAGTTAAAAAATTTGACGGTAAAAAAATTGTGGGATAACGGCGCCAAAGAAATTCATATCCGTCCCGCCTGTCCGCCTCTGATGTACCCCTGTATTTATGCGTCTTCGACCAGAACAACGGCTGAACTGGCTTGTCATAAAGCGATGCGTGCACTGGAAGGGAAAGTTATTGATGATCCGTCTGATTATCTTGACACGGCATCATCAAAGCACGCTAAAATGATTGAATGGATCAGACATAATTTAAATGTAACGTCTCTGAAATATATGACCATCGAAGACATGATTGATGCGATTGGTCTGCCTGCAGAGCAGCTTTGCCTGCATTGCTGGCTGGGGAAATAATCCGGAACAACCCTGCTGATTTTCAGTTCATAAGGCGGCAGTTGACGGTGGCGTTCATCAAGAACCATCCGCAACTGCCGTTTTTTATTATTCCGAAGAAAAGGAAGTGGATTTCCACAAATTAGACATTGCCCAGGATGCATACACATGTTATAAAATCTCAAAATAATAAAAGTGAGCATAAATCCATGGAAAATGGTCCCAGGAAAAGAAGAAAATCCAGAGAAATTCAAGTCGGATCCGTCAAAATAGGAGGCGATGCACCTGTTGTTGTCCAATCCATGACCAACACGGATACTCGGAATATTGAAGCGACGGTCAATCAGATCAATGCATTGCAGGAAGCCGGCTGTGAGATCGTACGTGTGGCTGTTCCGGATGACGAAGCCGTTCAGGCGATACCGGCGATTAAAAATCGCATCAAAATTCCCCTGATTGCTGATATTCATTTCCAATATCAGCTGGCCATCGACGCCATCAAAAACGGTGCAGACGGCATCCGCATCAATCCCGGAAACATCGTCAAAGAGAAGATTGCCGAGATCGTTAAAGCAGCCAAAGAGCGGCAAACCGTTATCCGCATCGGCGTTAACGCCGGTTCCCTGCAAAAAGATCTTGTTCTGGATTATGGCGGCGTCACGGCGGAAGCCCTTTGCGCCAGCGCAATGCGCAACCTTGAGATGTTCGAGGGTTTGGGATTTGATTTAATCAAACTTTCGCTTAAGTCATCGGACGTGCCGATGATGATTGAAGCCTATCGCATGATCGCCGACAAAACGGATTATCCTTTGCATTTGGGCGTGACAGAAGCCGGAACGGTCGTCAATGCCGCGATCAAGTCCGCTCTGGGCATCGGCCCGCTGCTTTATGACGGGATCGGTGATACGATCCGTGTTTCCGTCACGGGAAGTCCGCTTTTGGAAATGCCGCTGGCTTACGGGATTCTGCGGGCGTTGAAAATTCGTCAAGTCGGTCCGGAAATCATTTCCTGTCCCACCTGCGGACGCTGCCAGATTGATCTCCTGGGATTAACGGAAAAGATCGAAAAAGCGCTTGCCCATCGGAAAAAATATATTAAAGTTGCTTTAATGGGCTGTGTGGTCAACGGGCCCGGTGAAGCGGCGGAAGCCGATATCGGCATTGCCGGCGGTCACGGGTTCGGTATGATGTTTAAAAAGGGCGTCGCTTATAAAAAAGTCGAAGAAAAAGATTTTGTCCCGGTTTTGCTCGAAGAGATAGAATCCCTGGACAATGAAAAATAAGGAGGGTTAATGCGTTACTCGGAAATGCACCTGCCCACCGGGCGGGAAGTGCCGTCCGACGCAGAGGTGGTCAGCAATCAGCTCATGATTCGGGCAGGAATGATCAGAAAACTAACCAGCGGCATTTATTCCTATCTGCCGCTGGGCTATCGTGTCATTAGAAAAGTAGAACAGATTATCCGCGAGGAAATGAATAAAGCCGGGGCCCAGGAGGTTCATCTCCCGATGGTGCAGCCCGCGGAATTATGGCAGGAGTCCGGACGCTGGACATATTACGGTAAGGAGCTTTTAAGATTTCGCGACCGTAATGACCGCGACTATTGCCTGGGGCCGACCCATGAAGAGGTCATCACGGATCTGGTGCGCCATGATATTAAAACCTACCGGCAGCTGCCGCGCAATCTGTATCAGATTCAGACAAAATTCCGCGACGAAGTGCGTCCTCGCTTCGGTGTGATGCGCTGCCGCGAATTCGGCATGAAAGACGCGTACAGTTTTGACGCGGATGAAGCAGGCGCGGAAAAAAGCTATCAGAAAATGTTTGCCGCCTACAACAATATTTTCCGACGCTGCGGTTTGCAGTACCGTCCGGTAGAGGCGGATTCGGGCAGCATCGGCGGAAGTTATTCGCATGAGTTCATGGTCATGGCCGAATCGGGTGAGGACGCCATTGTCTTTTGTGAAGAATGCAACTATGCCGCCAATCTGGAAAAGGCCGAAATCGCCCGGCCGGAAAAGACAGACACGGCGGAAAAAGACTGGCTGCCGATGGAAAGCGTTGAGACACCGAATGTTCGCACCATTGATGAAGTCAGTTCATTCCTGAATGTATCACCCGGACAGATTGTCAAGACACTGATCTTCAACGCAGACGGCAAGCCCTGCGCGGTGCTGATTCGCGGCGATCAGGACGTTAATGAAATCAAGGTGAAAAATTATCTGGGAGCCTCAGAAGTTGCATTGGCCGACGATGAAATGATTATGAAGGCCACCGGCGCGCCCCGCGGTTTTGCCGGCGCCGTCGGCATTAAAGTCAAAGTCATTGCCGATTATTCCATCATGAACCTTGTCAATCTGGTAACCGGCGGCAACAAAGAAGATTGTCATCTTAAAAATGTCAATATCGGACGGGATTTTCAGATCGAAGCTTACGCTGATTTACGTGTATCCACGCCTGGTGACGCCTGTCCGCGATGCAAAGGCGCGATCAAGTTTGTTCGTGGCATTGAAGTCGGTCACGTTTTCAAACTGGGAACAAAATACAGCAAAGCCATGAAAGCCGTTTATCTGGATCGCGACGGCAAGGAAAAAACCATGATTATGGGCTGCTACGGCATCGGCATCGGCAGGACGGTGGCTGCCTGTATTGAACAGAATTTCGATGAAAACGGCATTATCTGGCCCATGCCGCTTGCGCCCTATACGGTGATTGTCACGCCCGTGAATATCAACGAGGCCGAGGTCATGAAAGCAGCGGAGGATATTTATTCGGAATTGCAGGCCCTGGGCGTGGAGGTTATTCTCGATGACCGCGATGAGCGGGCGGGGGTGAAGTTTAAGGATGCCGATCTGATCGGTATTCCACTCAGGATTGTCGTGGGTCCCAAGAATCTCAAACAGGGTCAGGTGGAGTTGAAAATCCGCAAAACCGGCGAGAGCAGCCTTTATGCGATCCAGGATATTGTTTCAGAAGTCCGGAAAATAATTGCTTCAGAATTAAACGGAGCCAGTTGACAGCCGCGCATTGGACTGGGAATCTTCATGTTAAGAATCAATGATGTTCTTGATAAAGCTCAGGCCTATCTGACAGCCGAAGAGCTGGAGATGATTCAAAAGGCCTATATTTACTCGGCCACGGTGCATCAGGGTCAGGTGCGTTTATCCGGCGAGCCCTACCTGACGCATCCCATGGAAGTTGCCGGGATCCTTACCGACATGAAGATGGATTCGGCGACCATCATCAGCGGACTGTTGCATGACACGATTGAAGATACCCTGACCACCAACGAACAAATCGAGAAGGAATTCGGCAAGGATGTCGCTTTTCTGGTGACGGGCCTGACAAAACTCAGCCGCATTTCATTCGGTTCGCAGGAAGAAAGACAGGCCGAAAATTTCCGGAAAATGATTCTGGCGATGTCCGCCGATATCCGCATCCTCCTGGTCCGATTAGCCGACCGCATTCACAACATGAGAACCCTTCAGTATCAAAAGCCCGATCGGAAGATTTATATCGCGCGCGAAACGATGGATGTCTATGCTCCGCTGGCTAATCGTCTGGGGATCAACTGGATGAAGATGGAGCTGGAAGACCTGGCCTTTCAGTACATCTCGCCCGCCGCTTTCAATGAAATCGCCACGCGGGTCGCCAAATCCCAGGAGTCGCGCAACCGCTACACGGAAGAAGTAAAAACCATCATTTTTAAAGAACTGGAAAAAGTAGCCATAAAAGCCGAAGTGGAAGGCCGGGCGAAGCATTTATACGGCATTTACAAAAAAATGCATGAACAACATATCAATTTTGATGAAGTCTATGACGTCATCGCCTTTCGCATTATCATGGATTCCGATCTCGATAAAACCTGTTATGAAGCGCTCAGCATCGTGCACGCCTTATGGAAACCGGTTCCCGGCCGGTTCAAAGACTATATCGCCATGCCCAAGGCCAACAACTATCAGTCTCTGCACACGGCGGTCATCGGCCCCTACGGTGAAAGAGTTGAAATTCAGATTCGAACCCGGGCCATGCATGAATGGGCGGAAAAGGGCATTGCGGCTCACTGGCGCTATAAAGAGGGACGGGCTTTCCAGAACAATGAAGACAATCAGATCAAAAAACTCCGGGAGGCCCTGGAGATTCAGCAGGACATCAAGAACCCGAAAGAATTCATGTCCAATCTGAAGATGGCGCTGTTTCCGGACGAAGTTTATGTCTTCACGCCGCACGGCGATGTAAAATCTTTTCCCAAAGGAGCCACACCCATCGATTTTGCCTACAGCATTCATACCGATGTCGGGAATAAATGCACGGGAGCCAAGGTCAATCGTAATATTGTGCCGCTTCGTTACCAGCTGCAAAACGGGGACCAAGTGGAAATCATTACGCAGGCCGGCCACCACCCCAGCAAAGACTGGTTGAAATACGTGGTGACGTCGCGGGCCATTTCCAAAATCCGCAACTGGATCAATCTGGAGGAAAAAAACAGTTCGCTGGCGCTGGGCAAAGATTTGCTGGAGAAAGAATTCAAGAGAAACAACCTGAAATTTGCGAATTATATTAAATCAGACGAGATTAAGAAAATTCTGACGGAACATTCATTGCTGACCCTGGATGATCTGATTTCACAGGTGGGTTACGGCCGGATATCACCGAGGCAGGTGGTTAATCATTTTCTGGTTGCAGAAGCGCCGAAGGAAGCTGAAAAACTTTCGGAAAAGGAAAAGAAAAAGTCCGCTGCTTCCCCTTCGCTGGGTATCAGTCTTACCGGTATCGACGATGTCATGGTCAAATTTGCCCGGTGCTGTAATCCGATCCCGGGAGATGAAATATCCGGTTACATTTCCCGCGGACGCGGTATTACGGTTCACACCCAAAATTGTCCGCATCTGAAACGACTTGATGCCGAACGGATTGTGGATGTCAACTGGGATGTCCGCCAAAAACACGCCTATCCCGTGCATATCAAGGTGGTCTGCAATGACCGAAAGGGTGTTATCACAGAGGTCAGTTCGGTCATTACTTCATTTGATATCAATATCAGCTTTGCCCAGGTCGAGACGACGGATATGATCGCCAACTGCGAATTCGTCATTGATGTCTATGATACTCAGCAGCTCAATTCCATTTTTTCGGCCATTCGGCAATTAAAAATCGTCCGGTCCATCGAAAGGATACGCAAGGCCTGAAAATAACAAGTAGTTCCATTTGTCTGTTGACAAACAAATCCACTCTGCTATAAGCAGGCCCAACCTGATTCAGGAAGAAAATAACATGTGGAAACTGGTGGAATCATGATCAATAAATGGCTGAAATATACCGTCGTCTTTTTTTCTGTTCTGATGTTGTGCCTTCCGGGTTTTTCGCTCCACGCCCAGACGGTAAAACAAATCGTTATGATTGATCCGGCGCATGGCGGCGAGGATTCGGGTGTTGTCGGTGTTTCTCAAGTTGCCGAGAAGGATTTAACACTGGCCATTGCCCTGGCATTAAAGAAGGAACTGGATAAGGAAAGCAACCTGGAAGTGGTTCTGACCAGGAATTCGGATAAGACCCTGTCAATGGATGACCGCAAAAAGAATATAATGAAAATCAAGCCCGCTATGGTTTTGAGCCTGCATGCCAACGCCGGCTTCGGTAAAAATTCATCAGGGTTTGAACTGTATTATCCCGGTTTCAAAGGCCTTGAAACGTCCCATAAAGGTGCGAAAACAAATAATGCGGACGCCAGCCAATATCTGAACGATACGGTGAAGCTGGCGCGTCTGGTGCAAAAAAATCTTGACGGCTTGTTCCCGCGCAAGGGTAGAGGCCTCAGGGAAGCGGTTGTTCCGCTGGCGGAAGGTTTAGCCGTGCCTGTGCTGACCGTGGAGATGGGTTTTGCCACCAATCCCGATGAAAAGAAAAAATTGACTTCCGGCAAAACACAAACGGAGATAGCCTTCGCCCTGGCGAAGAGCATCAAGGCATTCTTTTAGGGGCCGTTAAGAAATAACCACCCATGCGAGTGGCAAGACTGTTACAGTTCTAGCCATCTCATTACGGCCTCTTATGCCGGTATGATATTAAAATGTTACGGTAATTATTGAACAACGGTTCAGGAGTCCTGTGTTTACAAGAAATCATGGCAGAAAATTTGATGAGCTTCGGCCTGTGCGCATCACCAACGGGTATTTGCGGAACGTTCCGGGTTCCGTAATGGTTGAATTCGGTAATACGAAAGTTTTGTGCGCGGCATCGCTGGATGAAAAAACGGCTCCTTTTTTAAAAAATACCGGAAAGGGCTGGCTGACCGCCGAGTATTCCATGTTGCCCATGTCCACGCAGACACGTTCGTCACGCGAAGCGGCACGCGGCAAGCTGGGAGGCCGGACGCATGAAATTCAAAGACTGATCGGCAGATCCCTTCGGGCGGTAACGGATTTAACCGCTTTTGGCGAAAGAACCATTTATATCGATTGCGATGTTATTCAGGCGGACGGGGGAACCCGCACCGCGTCAATCACCGGAGCTTTTGTTGCACTGGTTGATTTATTTAAAAACATGAAAGAGCAGGGGCTGGTAAAAGAAATTCCCGTCAATGATTTTGTTTCGGCGGTCAGCGCCGGTATCGTGCAAAATCAGGTACTGCTGGATCTGGAGTATGAAGAAGACTCTCAGGCGGAGGTCGATATGAATTTTGTGATGACCGGCCGGGGCTTATTCATTGAAGTGCAGGGCACAGCCGAACATGTGCCGTTCAGCAAAGATCAACTCGATGGGATGACCACGCTTGCAGCCGCAGGCATTGACAGAATCATTGCCCGCCAGAAGGAAATAGTAGGCTCTTTAAAATAATGAAAATCGTTTTTGCGACAAAAAATGAAGGCAAGGTCAAAGAGATAAGCGAAATGCTTGCCGGAATGAATATAGAATTACTATCCTTGAACCACTTTGAATCATTGCCGGAAATTGTGGAGGATGGCGCAACCTATCTCGAAAATGCTCTGAAAAAAGCAGAAATTATCTCCCGATTCACAGGCGAAACGGTCCTCGCAGATGATTCTGGTCTGCAAGTGGATATTCTGGGAGGGGAGCCTGGTATTTATTCCGCCCGCTATGCAGGCGAGGGAGCGACAGACGAAGAAAATAACCGCAAACTTCTGGACCGGTTGAAAGATATATCCGGTGAGAAAAGGACGGCGTCTTTCTTTTGTGCTCTGGTGCTATATCATCCAGACGGCCATTATGAGGCTTTTGAGGCTAGGTGGCAGGGACGGATCATTGACGAAAGACGGGGAACAAACGGTTTCGGTTATGATCCGATATTTCTTTCGCCCGAACTGAATAAAACAGCCGCGGAATTGCCGCCGGAAATTAAAAATACGGTCAGCCACCGGGGGCAGGCATTTGCGAAACTGAAAAGCCATCTGAGTCAAAGCATTCATTCATAATAGTCGGGGCGTAGCGCAGCTTGGTAGCGCGCTTGCTTTGGGAGCAAGATGTCGCAGGTTCAAATCCTGCCGCCCCGACCAATGATTTCAAGTGCTTAAGCATTATTTATATCTCCTTTCCATTTTTTTGTAGTGCCTCTTGTAGTTGATTTGTCATTTTTGGTGTAAATTTCCCCTCAATTTTGGTTGTCGCCTGCCGAACAGATTCATCTATTGAGTGGATGTAAATTTCTGTCGTTTTGAGGTTCTTGTGCCTCAAAAGCTTTGACACTGATTTCAGGCCGGTCTTTTCCTGATCGATCAAATGAGAGGCCATGAAGTGCCTCAGGGCATGAAATCCATAGTAAAGGGGAAAGTCTTTATACTTCCCTTTGTCTTTTCCCCGGTCGATTTTCCTTTTCGTTGTTCCAATAGGCGAGATCCCCGCCCGCCGGCATAAGCTTGCCATCATCTTTGGGCGGTGATAATAGCGATCTTCCGTTTCTTCGTTGTAAAATACCCACTTTTCGGACTTCCTTTGCCCATACCTGGCCTTCAATATGGAATAAAGGTCATCATTCATCGGCATGTCATCGGGCTCAAAAGCCCCGTCTTTTCGTTTGCGGGTCCAAAGCGTAACTGCTCTTTTCTCAAAATTAATATCATCCCACGTTAGGCGGAGTATTTCATCTATTCGCCCGAGTAAATGAACACAGCACATAATAATGTCCTGCTCGTCACCCGGGGCGGCCGCCAGAATAAGCTTGACAATCTCATCCTCCGATGGAACAGCCTTGACTTTATCCGTGTGCGGCATCTTATCGATTTTGCTGACAGGATTCTTTATATCAAGATTATAACTTTTGATTGCCCATTCAAAAAGGGCGGATAGGTCTTTTCTTCGGGCGTTGTAAACTGCATTTGTTTTTAATGAGCTGAGATAAGCAATGATATGAATCGGCTCGATCTGATTAATAGGCACGTCGCCGTGCATTTGCAGAAATTCCTTGTAGTTCAGCTTTTTATATTTGTAGGTATCTGGGGCGTGTTTCCTTTCGGAGTAGTCTAGGTATGCGCTTGCGGCTTCTTTAAAGCCCATGCCTTGCTGGATCTGTTTTAATTCCGCCTTGGCATCCCGGCGGCGTTTTTCTTGCCCTGTTGCGGCCTCTCTGCGAGTTTTGAACCCCCTGGCCCCGTATGCCTTTCCCCGGAACTGGAACTGATACACCCAATATTTGTAATTTTTGTCCTTCCAGATTGACATTTAAAAGTCCTCCCATCGGACGAAAACGTAAAACCCTTATCCCCTTGGGATAGAATCCCCCTAAATTATGGGCGTTATCGTAAACAGTTCTGGCAGAAATTTGCAAGAAATTTGCAACGTCCTTTACTGTCCACAGTTTGTCGTCTGTCACGTTATTTCTCCGTCAGCATAAAAGCTGCGTATTTCCCGATTTCTTCAATATTTTTCATAATACACGACCCGCAAAGCAGACCCGCCCCTTTTGGCTTACCTCTAGGTTTTATTCTTTCCCAAAGATCATTAGGAATTAACAAGTCTACTTTAAATAAACTTCCGCATTGTTGACATTTGCACGGCACATTATTTCCCCGCGTCCTGAGTAACCATCATTTACTTAATCTCCGTTGATATTCTTTTTTTCTTCGATATGGCGACCGTCATTGAGAATTTTTCTTCATCTTCTTTGCGGCCGACAAAAGCCGCCTTGTAATAACAATTTTTTGCTGAATTTAAGCCGAAACGAGTAATCATAGCGGCTTCTTCCATGTTTTCAGCTTTAAGATTTATTGAAAATCCTGCACCATACTCGCTAAGGGTTGCTTTCATGCTTTTCTCCACGGAAGTTCGTTATGCGTCTGTCTGGCTTAGAGATTTATAAACATTATCCCAAAACATTCTGTCATCAACAGTCAGTAAATAACCTTCTCCTGCAATGTCACCGCCTTTGCTTACGATATGCACTGCGCATGTCCATGCTTTTGCCTCGTCAATCTGTTCAGGCGTGACTTTTTCCATTTTATTTAAAGCAATAAGCTCAGGGCATTCTTGGCATTTAATTCCCAGGCAACACTTTAAATAGTTTTCGGGAATTTCTTCGGATTGAGACATGGAGCATTGCTTATGAATTTTTTTGAGCTTCCCTTCACGCTCCATTGTAAATAGTGATTTTAAGCGAGAAACTTCCTGTGACAAGGTCTTTGCCTCATACATCCAATGTCTGAATTTATCGCTGTTAAGATTAAATTGATTTATGGCTACATGCCAATTATGGTCAAAATCTCGTTTCAATCTTCGTTCTTCTGATGTCATCACCCCTCCTTTACGATTGCAGCCGGTTAAATTCAGACCGTCACTGGTTCAACTACCTCATGGCATTCCGGGCAAAGTAATTTATAGCCATGTTTAAACGTCACGCAGTCGGTAGAAAATCCAGTCCAGCCACATATTTCATTGCAGCAATCAACAAGATATTTATCCGCTGATGTATATTCAAATTCAATGCGCGTAACGATGGTATCTGGTGTGCATTTTTTGTGAGTCGAACAGAAAAACTCGACAAAAGCAGACGGCCATTGATAAACTGGATGATCGCCAAATCCTTCACGTTCGCATTCCTTAAACCCATAGGTCACGTCATCGGTCATTGCTCGTAATGGTTCACGAATTACAGATATTACCCTGATCGGATCGCGCAAAATTTCTATCGTTTCACCTTTTTTAAGCCCCATGCACTTTTTAACAGGGCGCAGTAAATCGCCGGTCATTAATCCAACCCATCCGAGGCGGCGGGTTACGTCTTTCGTGCCGTCTTTAACCTGCTGTGTCGTCAGTGCAAAACTGATATTTCTCATCCCGTCACACTTGAACACTGGCAACGATCGAGAGGGTAATGACATTTTATACATCGTTCATTATTGATTATGGGCATTCCTCTTAACAGCGCTCCGCATTGTTCCATGGCGGCAATTCCAACAGCGACAACCTGCCTTATTTCATGCAAAGCCTGTGTGTCTCCATGACCACAAACCCACGCTCTTTTTGCATCGTTTAGGCACTTGTCCATAATCAAAATCCATTCAGCAGTTGAATGGTGGTGCATCGGCCATTTTCTGTCTTGGTAATCACGCTCACTTTGTATTGCATCCAAAACTTCTTTTTTCATAATTTTACCTCCACTCGCACCTTAACGGTTCTGCTTTTGTTGATACCCTCATCCATTTACCTCGCTATAATCACACTCGTTTGGGCTCGGAATGTAGCAGTTTAAAAACTCCGACGCCCAACGCTGAATTTTCGAGTAATAGTCCATAAATTCTACCGTGCTTAATGATGTTGTGCTGCGGATCACGGTCAACCCGGTCTTTTCGTCAATATGACTGAGGAACTTCGCCCGGAGCGCATCATGGACCTCTTCTCTCTCATATCCAAGATGCTCGGACAGTATATCGATAACAAGTCCCCAGTATGCCGCATTCTGATTTATCGACCGCTGGCTTTTCTTCTTTCTGATCGTCAGTTCAATCTCTTTGCCTTCAAGTTTTGAAATCTGAACGAGGTACTTCTGATGATTGAAAAGCATCAGTTTCCCCCGTTCGACTTTTCCGCTGTGAATCGGTATCATGCGAACCTTTACGCGATAATCTTAATGCTGGGGATCTTATCGGCCAGCCATGCCTTGATATTTTTTATGGCTTCCAGGCGCCACATTCTGCCGTCTGCTTCAAACAGGGCGCACCGTGGAGCTTCACCTTGACCGCCCTTAATGCGGAATATAAAGGTGCTTGCCGGTTGTTCAACTTCCATAAACGTGCGGTACGGGCGAAGCGTAACCGGATTCGGCACGGGGACCTTAGCGACAAGAGAAATTCCCGTTTTTGCCGTGACCTGCTGAGTGATGCCGTCGTCATTGTAATTTGACACGCCCTCGTCTTTGACGTTACCGATGAGTTTCAAAATCAATGCTGTTGTTTCGTCCTGAACAAAAAGAGCCTGCATCGCAATGATGAAGATTTCAACGTCCATGAAATCACCGAATTTAAAAACAGGCGATTCATGAACAGCTTCCAAATAGACGGAGCGGTTCAGCCATGCATCGGAAAAATCAGCGTCCAGAACATAAACAGATTTGTTGCTGGCAACCTGAATCATCTGTTTTTTGACATCCGGGACGTAATCAAAGATACCTGTCAACGTGTTGATTTTTAGTGTTTCTGCTTTAGGCGGCTCCAAAGCAATGATTCCCGAAGGCCCACTTGAATACGTCCGGCCGTTAATCGTCACTTCTTTATATCCGCCCAGCGATAATATCTTGTTGATTGCTTTTTCGATCATTGCGTAATGGCCTCCTTTTTGTCGAGTTTGTAAACATTGTCCACCGTTGCCGCTTCTGTCCCCGGAATTACTGCCTGATTTGAGTGATATTCCGAAGCATAGCCTTTGCCGTCTTTGTCGCGCCCCAGGAACACACGGACATCAAACGGTGCAATGGGCGCGAGTTTCGGGACAACATCACATTTCAGGTTTGCAATACCCCGGTCACTGTCCGGCTTAAATGTGACCTTCAATGTTACCGTCCGGGTAGTTTTCGGGTCTGTGTTCGGGTCCTGAATGTTGTCAAGAACGTCCTGCAGGGCGAGATTAAACCGCTCAAGCGCCGCCCCCTGATTCAATGATTCCAGTGTTACGTTGGTTTCTTTTTCCAATTCCTTCTCCTTTCATTTAAAGTTTATGCTGCTTTTCTATACCGATCCCTAAACGCTTCCATCGAACAGTGCGGGGAACAGTTCTTTTGATTCCATGTTTTCTTTATGAACAACCGTCTGCACTCCGGCCTATCGCACATTTCAATATCAGCGAATAAAACCTTGTCGGCTCTTTTCTGGCGGTTTTCCCGGCGCCGCTTTTCCATGTACCATTCTTGACGGCATAGTTCTGAGCAATGGTCCCGTCTGCATTCCGGGCATGAGCAAAAAGGGCGGGTCATGCCTTATTAACTCCCAGGCCGTCCATTACCATTTCCGTCAATTCAGTTTTTTCCCCGACTTTCCGCACCCGATCCGGCCTCAAATTGATTAATTTACCGCGATACTTCACGACAATATTGCGATCTGTCATGTGGATGATCTTTGCCTTTCTTGTCGTAAAGGTAAAAGTGTGAGAACTTCTACGCTGACAATGAGTCCAGGTTATCTCGTCGCCTATTTTCATCCCATCACCACCGTTACGCATTTATAAACCAGAGCTCCGCCGACTTCTTTGAATCCTGCCCAATTCTCTTTGCAACGGTCAATTTCCCACGCCTCATTTACCGTCATGGTAATTTCGGCGTGAAATTTGTTCTTCTCAACGAAATCCGCCAATGCGCAGATCCGCTCAATCGCCTGCTTTGTGATTCCCTGTACTTTTCTTCCGTCGCCTATTGCCATTATCAAATCCTTTAAAATGCGGGCGGGGTGCAGCCTCCTACTTCCTGCGCTCCCCGCCCTCTCTCAGTTAGCGGGAAATTTGCCCTTGGGACGCCCCATAAAGCTGACCGTGAGCCGATTTATCCCAAGGTGTTCGGCTCTGGTATGACCTGACAACGTGCTTCTTGACTTCTGTGATCACGCTTAAATCTCCCTATGTGTTTATTCTGGTGGACGTGACAGTGTTGGCTTCAACAATATTAATCGCTGATATTCACGCCTGCTTACAACCTCACGGTTTCCCGCACGTCCATTATTACGAAGATGCAACATACGTCGCAATCCCCGTTTCTTCTTGAACTCGTTTCCGCATTGCCTGTTCGTCGCTATTTCCGTCGCTGAGATGAAGCAGATGAATTTCTCTGCACCGAGATAGATCGTTTGCTTTCAGCATTCCGATAACCGTGTCCAAACTCATGTGATTACGCCTCACGCGCCGGCCAACTGATTGCGGGAGCGCTCCGCTCTGGATATTATGACTCAATTTATCGGCTACATAATTGCATTCAATCGCTATGATGTTCACACCTTCAAAGCGATTTCTGATATAAGATGTATCGGGGATAAAAAGCAGTTTTTCAAAGTTCGGGGCCCCTATAAGAAACCCGTGAGTCGGTACGTCGTGATGTAAATCGAAAGGAATTACCACCCAATCACCTACGCATTCCTGTGAGCCTGCAAGCAGCATGTTCATTCTGTGATGGCTTCTTAATTCCAGGGCTTCTGCTGTTTCCTCTGAGGTCCAGATATCTACCCCGGCCTTTAGCAGATCCTTTGCAGCTTTCGAGTGGTCGCCGTGAGCATGGGAGATGAGGCACCCCGCAAGTCCGGAAAGAGAAAAATTCAATTTTTCGCGGATCACCTTTATTGATATGCCGCATTCCACCAAAAGGGGTGCTATCCCGTCCGATTCAACGAGATAGCAATTCCCTTTTGATGATGATCCAAAAGATCGAAAGTTCATGATCAGAATCCCGGCCCTTTTGTCTCTTTTTTATCGATGGGCCATGCCGGGCAGCCTTGCCGCTTATCGCACTTCGTATCGCAATAACTCTTTTGGTAGAAATTTCCTGCAGAGTTGGGGCATTCACCGGACATCTCCTCGTCGGAGCTATCCTGCCCTGTTCCCTCGGTCTGCTTTCCTGTCTGCGCTATGGGAAGATCAATCACATCGCCAGTATTCGCCTGACCTTCTATTTCCACTTCAACCGCTACACGGTCGGAAAGGTCTTCCGCACGGTTTATCCGTTCCAGCAGGATAGCCTTGTCGGAAGATGCGTTGATGATTGCTTTACACAGTTTATTGATTACGGTCTTCATTGCCATGTCCGCGGTGAATTTTCCGTGCGTGGAGTCCGCTTTGATGTCCCCTTTATCGGTTACAGGGTGCATCTTCGATTGCTTCCACGCCTGTTTGATCTCTTCAATGGTCATAATTTCAGAGCGCAAAGGTTCACCTGCTTTGTCTAAAGCAATGGCATAGGCTCCGATGATATTCTTTTTATCCACGTTACTAAGTTCTTGTTCGTGGACGAGGACGCTTTTCTTGCCGTTGGCAATCCCATATTTGAAAGCATCACTTTCATAAACGGCGGCATAGGCAAAGTCATCGACAAGCGGCTGGACCATCTTTGCTACGGCCATGGAGCCGAAATAGGAGCGTTGCGCGGTCAATGTCTTGCCATACACAATGAAATAGACTTGATCTTTGATCGGATTTAAACCTTGAACGATCATATCAAAAAGTGCGTTGGCTATGCTGTCCTGGGTGCAAACTTCGAGAGCTTTGTGATCGTCTTTATCTTTCGTCTCTTGAAGAATGAGCCATGCTGATTTGAGCGCATTGCTGAACGAATATGAGCTGGGCAGGTCTATTTCTTTGCTCTTGACCAGTGCGCCGACTTTTTGGGCAACCACATCCACGACGGTTCTTTTCATGAGAGCGAGATGCGATTCCTGTTTAACGGGTGCGGGCGCCGGTGCCGCCGGTGTCTGTTTTGCTGCTGCTGCATTTGTTGCTGCCATATTTTCCTCCTTTGATTTTTATGCCGCTTTTTTATTGGCTGTTTTATTATTCACCATTTCCACTCGCAGAGTCTTATCCTGCGGCGAAACAATCAGATTGACGATCTGGCAGTCCATTTCGGGGATATCCGAAACCGACTCCCTGTTATCGATGAATACTGCTGGCGCGATTCCGTAATGCTTCTGGAGAGTGCGGATTATATCAAGCCCTCCCTGTGTGCGGGCGGCTGCGTTAAGGCCTCCGTCATACGGGACGCCTTTGACCGTGAAGACGCAACACTCCTCAATTCCGCCATTCACAAGCTGGTTGAAGAGTTTGAAGCTGACCACGGCGAATTTACTGTTGATCCTGTCCGTGAGAAGAGAAACCTTGCTTTTGATGAATGTTTCAATGAGGTAGAGAATCTTTTCCAGTTCCTCGAATTCCTGTGCCAGCTTCTTCTCTTCGGCTTTCAGTTCCTTGATGCGGGAATCGCTGGAGCTCCGCTTCTCGAACCGGCCATACTTCTCTTTGACCTCTGCCAATTTCGCTTCAATGGGCACAATCTCTTTGGTAATGGCGTCTCTATCCTGGGCTACTGTCCCTTTGGCGTCGGAGATTGCCTTTTCAATGGCGGCTTTCCGGTCAAGCAAATCCTGCCGGCCGATGATACCGGAATAATCGGAGGAGGCGGCCTTGGCCACGTCACGCTCTGCGGTGAGGCGCTCAATCTCCCGGCAATTTGCTTCGGCGTTTATCGGGGATGATATCTTGTCTTCGAGCTCGCTTACTTCTTTCGAGAGGCGATCATGCTCAGCTTTTAATTGCTTTCCTCTGGTCTGGATATCAGCAAGCCGATCACTCTTTAAGGAATTGTACCCGGCCTTGGCTTTTTCTCTGGCAGCTTCTACCTTTTCAGCGGGAAGGCTCTGCCCGCAGGCAGCACAAATAGATTCCGTGGTGTCCTGGAATTCTTCGGCATCGATTCCAGCCCATTTCTCGCGGAGAAGATCCATGGACTTTTCGAGAGAAGTAATTCGCTCCTTTTTTTCTTTGATCTCGGATTTGATTGACTTCGCCTTACGTTCGGCGGCCTCGTCAGCATCAACAAGTTCCCGTATCTGCTGATTCAGCTTTGTCACGATCTCCGATTGCTTCAGATAGTGGGCGTTTTCAATTCCGGATATTTCAGCGGCAACGGCGCTCAGATCCTTCGATAGCGGGGCGATCTTTCCACCAACATCAACCCCGGCAAGGCGTAGTTTGGCATCATTAAGTTGACCTTCAAGAGTTGCGATTTCTGCGGCCAGGGCGTTCTTGTCCAGACCGGTTACATCCGGAAGGCCTCTCCGCGCCTCATCGATCCGGACCGGGATTTGACCAATCTGCTCATTAATTTTCAATTTCCGGCCCATCGTTACTTTTTTCAGGTCGTCAAGAGGAGTTTTGGACGAATATTTAGCCAGCGCTGAACGCAGCGGCGAAAGAGACTCATCAGATGACAGAATGTCTGCATCGGGAATGTCCCCGCAGACTTCCAAAAGGAGAGCCCGCTGTTTCTGCCAGGGCATAGCCGCAAACGCTGCGGAATTTGTAAGAAGGCGAAAGCGTGTCTCATCCCCGAAAATCTCGGCCACTCTGGACTTAAACTCATTTTCTTTTACGGGTACGCCATCAATAAAGTGGTCCGTCGTGTTGCCGGTCATTTCCGCTTTGGCGTTTCCGCGCTTCTTCGTCCAAACTTCGTGGTACACCTTCTTTAATGCGAGGTCGTTTCCTCCCAAGTCGAAGACCGCTTCCACGGAATGATCTATGCCGTGTTCTTGGTTTCCGGATGCGTCAAGATTTTTAATTTCAAAGTCGCTGCGCCCGAGCGAATCCTTGCCGGTTAAGAGCCACAGCATAGCGGACATAAGCCGCGTTTTCCCAGATCCGTTGGCTCCATATATGTTCAGGTCTTCGCCGTTTTTGGCGTCCAGTGAAAATGTTCCTCCCTGGAAATTATGAAGAACGAGCGTCTTCAATGGTATTGTGTTCATTATTCCGGCCTCCATGTAGTTAAAAATTATTTCTGATCATTGTGCCCGTGCGGAAATTCCTGCCGATCCACCCATTTTCTGAGTGCATCGATGTTTTCAAGGACTGCCTGGGCTTTCTTCAGTCCCATGGTTAGAAACTGCGGTTCTCCCTTGAATTCGTTTATGTAAATCTTACAAACTGGCGATCCCTTGAATGTGCTTTCCTGAAATGTATCCGGCATTATGCGGCCTCGCTGATCTTTGCCGTTGCTTTTGCTTCCATTCTCAGTTTTTTGACGTACCGACGATACTGCTTTCCGGTGAATCCCTTTTCTTTCATGATTGCGTTTTTGCGCTGGCGATCAGTGCTTGTGTGCTGTCCAAGAAAGCCCATTGTCATAAAGCGAGTTTTTGCCTCGGCAAGTTTCGCCATTCTCTTTTGAAAAATTTCCTGAAATAATAAAGACAATGCGTTTCCACGTTTTACTTTTGCGATTTCCATTATGCTGCCTCTCTTTCCATTTTCTTGATCTTCCAGACGTTCACTTTTCCGCTGAACACTTCGCAAACAACATCATAGCCAAGTGGATTCAGCTTTTCGCGGACGTCGGAAATACGTTTTGTATGAGATAGAAAATTTAGTTTGTGCATTTCCGCCGATGTGATTCCGCCAGCGAGTAGCCGTTCATAGACCTGATAATTTTGAGAGCCCCACCGGAAGAAAGAACCTGGGCGCGGTAGGGGATCAAGATCAAAATTGAAGGATGATTGGCCTGTCATTCCATCACCACCTTAAAGTTCTTCCCGGATTTGATTTCCCGCGCCAGATATCCGTAGTCGGTGCGCGTCACTATTGCGTCGTCACATTTCTTTCTGCGAAGTTCTGACGCGATGAAAGCAACATCTTTTTTGGATATTGGCTTGTAAGCTACCTTTGCCAGTTCCCGCTTGAACTCCTGCCGCTCCTGCCAGTGAAGATAAAAGACCACGGCACAGGCGAGCACTACGAAAATCCATATTGCTGTTAAAGGTTTCATGGACGGATTCCTTTGCCGTTTTGAAGTTTCAGAACAACAGTTCCGCCTGTTATCGAAAAAACAGTGTATCTCAGGTCATTGAGCGTTACGGTCATGCCCTTATATGGAAGTTCGCCGATTACAAACCGATCTGCTTTTCCGCTTGCAACATCCGCTTTACCTTGTTCTTCTAAGGCGTCCCTTTTGCCCATCAGTGCATCAACTACTTTCTGATTTCTGTATTTCTGCATGATTTCTCCGATCTGGGCGACGCACAGGCTTAGATCGTTACCGATGCCATCTGTGCCTTTAAGCATCCGTTGGAAATGTATCGCCCAATGTTCTGTTTTTCGGGGTGGCCAATCCCCCACCTTAATGTTTCCCAAGTCTGCCAGCTGCGAAATGGGAACGGGCTTTATTGATCTCCTCCTTTTTTGGGGGCTGGAACGAATGCCTCAGCTTTTGTTCTGCAGCCGCCAGGATTTGATCTTCGCCGCTTCGGGTGTGGTTCTTTGTTTCGGGGATAGAATATAATACAAGATGTATTATGTCAAGAAAAAAACATAATACAATGTGGATTATTTTAAAAATAATTATAAATGGATGATTTTAGAAAATAAAAAACCCGCCGGGAAGCGGGTTTGTGGGTAATGTAAGAAGTTTAATTACTGTTGATAGCAAAACTTTCCCATCGAATTACCACCTTCGCTTATGGCGCCCGACAGGATACCCATGCTAAAAGTATCTGGTATTAATATGCTTTTATAAATAAACCTTACAACTGTATCGTTCTTTATCATCGCATAGAAAGGATTCGCGCCGGAATAACCGCCCATTCTGTTTTTTGCGTTTACGGTTCCGCAGACATGCCAGCCGTATATCACGCCACTCATGGTATTTCTCCCTGAGCTTGGTTTGTTAAATGTATAAACCGCACTATAGGGGTCAACAAGATGCGGATTGACAATATTTTTAATTGCCTGTTCATAATTTGTCGGGACGGGGCCGGGGTTCATTTCTTCCTGGGTTAATTGTCTTGATTGAGCGGCACAGCCAGCAATGAATAAAAAGATGGCAAAAATTGTTAAAATCTTTTTCATTGAATCCTCCTATTTAATTTTAAATATTTAATTCTTTTCGAAGGGTGTTTCTTTTTTTGAACTCTAAAACAATGCCGTATTTCTCTACACGATCCAGACCGGCAGAAAATCCCTGTTTGCTGGATCGTGTTATTCTCCCAGTGCTTTAAGATCGCCAGTTTCAGATGCCTTTTTCATCTTACTTTTTAACTCCGCATGATTCTGATTAATAGCGTCTTGGATTGATGCAACGCGATCCCGCAGAAAGTCTGTATCGCTTTGTGATTTACTGGCCATTGCCGCAACAAGATCAATTCTCTTTCCTTGGTCAGATATTCTCTCTCCCTGCGCGTGGATTAAATCTTTCTGTGTCAATATAAGATTGCTTTGTTCATCAATTCTTTTCCCCTGTTCTTCAATCCGCTTATTTTGCTCTTCAATTATTTTAATAAGCGAATTCATGTCAAGGGGTGCGCGAGGGGCGTCGGTTGTTTCGGTGGTAATAGTTGCTTCTTTTAATAATGCTTCCTCTGGGAAACCAAATGCTTCGGCAAACCGTTTTTGCATTCCTGGGCCGATGCCCCTATGGTGTTTATTATATTTTACTATTGCCTGTGGCGTAGTTTTTGCCCTCCGTGCTAATTCGGCATCGCTCCACTTTTTTTCGGCCTGCATCCGAAGCACATTTGCCCAGATAATCTCGTCTTTTTTTGCCCAAATCACTTTATCAGCCATAATGTATTATAATTCCTGTTGACAATAATCCATAGTGTATTATATAATCTTAACCATGCAGATAAATGAATATTTAAAAAACAATAATATTTCACAGGTCGCGTTCAGTAAAACAGTAAAAACGGGGCATATTTATCTGAACGCCATTGTTCGGGGACGACGCACACCATCCCCGCCTCTTGCCCTCCGCATTTCCGAGGCCACCGGCGGGGCCGTAACCGTTATGGAACTTCTGTTCCCGACAACCAAAGGAGCAATAAACACATGAAGGCAGAAACAGAAATTAAAATTTATGACTTTCTTGATAAGTATCAGCTTCATGCGTCAATCCTTGCGGTAGCATTTAGTATTATTTCCATAATTCTTTCACTATCTGCCAAATGAGGGACGTTAAGGCAATGGCCAAAGCAATCCAGGCAACAATACCTTTTGACCAAAAATCGCGCCGCCGGTTACGTCTGTCCATTTCGGCCTTGCTTGCTGCTTTGTCTACAAGGCTGGAATTATCGGCCAGAATTACCGTTAACAGATTTTCGTCGGGATATCCCGACATGTCTTTAAATTTATGAGGAACTATTGCCATATCTTAAACCACCAAAGCGGACAAAGCCGCATAAAAGGAGAAAGAGCACATGGAAAAATTATCCATCGATCAAAAGTTACATATTCTTGACCGTGCTGTAACTCTGGCTTCATGCCGAAAAGCAGATGAGCAGCAGGGAGCCGTCGAATCCCTCTACGAAAAGATGGTTGAGCTTATCAGTTCTGAGGAAGCTGATAAACCCGCTGCTTAATTTCCTCAACCTCTCTATGGATGGCTTCGATGTTGACCGCCAACATTCGCATAGCTTCGTAATACTCGTACTGATCAGCGCTTATTTCAGGCTTCTGAGTCAGTTCAAAAAATTTTGCCGATGCGAGGAACATTGCTTCATCCTTTCGGTAAAAAAATAGGGCAGGGGGCGCATTGATACCGTAAAAGGTGCCAGCTTTCCCCAAAGTTTGCAAACCCTGCCTGTTTTATAAACGATTTAGCAAGAATTTCAACAGTTTTTTTGGAGGTACCGGAAATGCAATCACAGCAATTAAAAATAGATTTTGTGAAACAGATAAGGATTGTGG
Organism: Deltaproteobacteria bacterium HGW-Deltaproteobacteria-6; assembly: GCA_002840435.1. Classification (NCBI taxonomy): domain Bacteria; class Deltaproteobacteria; species Deltaproteobacteria bacterium HGW-Deltaproteobacteria-6. The sequence goes on along the minus strand of PHAT01000001.1, from coordinate 806,873 downwards.
AGCCGGACGACAAAAAAGGCGATCTTCCTTTATCGTTTCGCGTCACAGATAAATTCAAGACCGATCTGCACGACATGGCCAGGATAAAGGGCGTTTCTCTTTCTGATCTGTGCTGTGAATATCTCATAAACTCCTACACCGAAGATTACAAAAATTACTTACTGCTTCAACAATCCGGGGACAAAACCCTTCGTGATCTGTTGAGGTGATTATAAAAAATTTTTAAAAGTTTGTCAGTCTGACGTTTGTACTACAGTTGAGTACATTGATTTTATAGGGGAAATTCCATGAAAAAGATATACGAAAAATCAATAATCATCCTGACGATGGCAGCAGCCGTTTACGTTCTGGTTGCCGGGATTCTGGAATTTTGGGGGATAAAAATATGACAGAACCATGCCCGGTATGCGGAACTTTAATCGTGATCGTGCCTTTTGGATTTGGAGAAATCGGCGTGTGCTCAGGCTGCGGGAAGATCGTGAATCGGGAGAAGGGATGAGCGAATCAAAGAAGATTCTTGATCCGTGCTGTGGTTCCAAGATGATGTGGTTTGATCGACAACATCCTGCCGTAATGTTTGGCGACTGCCGAGCGGAAACGCTGACCGTAACAGACCGCTCGCATGGAAATAAAAGCGGAACGCGAACCCTGAAGATTGAACCTGATGCCGTGATCGACTTTCGTGCGCTGCCATTTCCGGACGGATTTTTTAAGCTGGTAGCTTTTGACCCGCCTCACCTTGTCCGTGCTGGTGCAAAAAGTTGGATGGCGGCGAAATATGGAAAGCTTTCTGAAAACTGGCAAGATGATCTTCGTAAGGGGTTTTCAGAATGTTTCCGCGTCTTGGCCACCGATGGGGTTTTGGTTTTTAAATGGAACGAAACCCAGGTGAAAGTAAACGAGGTTTTGGAATTGACGCCAGTGCGGCCGCTATTCGGGCATATATCAGGTCGTAAGAGTCAGACGCATTGGATTTGTTTCATGAAGGTTACACCATGACCAACGAATCAAAAAAAGCCTACGAAATGGAATACCGCGCCCAGAGAAGCCAGTTCTTCCGGCGCAAATGTGAAGATATCCAAGCCGAAATGAAATCCGGCCCGTGGAATTACGATTACAAAGAAGCCTTGAAAGCATTGATTGACGAATACCCAAAAGAAAAGGCGCTGATTATGGAAGTCTGGCGAGAGGTTACGGGGATAAAATGAAAGTATTGGTCGCGTGTGAATTTTCGGGAATCGTCAGAGAGGCTTTCAAGGCTAAGGGCCATGACGCATGGTCTTGCGATTTGCTTCCTACTGAAATTCCCGGGCAACACATTCAAGGCGACGTGCTGGAATTCTTAGGGGGGGGTGGGACATGATGATAGGACATCCACCATGCACAGATTTAGCATGTAGCGGGGCAAAGCATTTTTATCGCAAAGCAAAGCAGCAGGATGAAGGCATTTGGTTTGTTGCCCAGCTCATGTTTGCCCGTATCCCGAAAATCTGCATTGAAAATCCGGTGGGGATTATATCTTCACGGATTAAACCGCCCGATCAAATAATACAGCCTTATGATTTTGGCGAACCTTACCAGAAAACAACGTGCCTCTGGTTAAAGAATCTTCCGACGTTAAAACCTACAACAATGGACGCCCCGCTGTTCGGAGAACATATAAACAAGGGTGAATTCCATATTACCTCCGGCGGAAAAAAACTTCCCCAGTGGTACGAAGATTCAAGAAAAGATTCAAACAAGAACAGGAGTCGGACGTTTCCAGGGATCGCCCGGGCAATGGCTGAACAGTGGGGCAATTTAAGCGAGGTTAATGCAGCGTGAAAGTTTCTGATAAATACCTTCTGGATCTTCTTCGCGAGGTCGTTTCAATTCGTGCCGGAGGGCGCTGTGAATATCCCGGGTGTTGTGAAACTTCCTGTGATCCCCATCATTGGTACAGTAAAAAGAATCTGTCCATCCGGTACGATCCGGACGCATGTTTATATTTGTGCGCTGAGCATCATACAGGTGGCACCTATTCGGCTCATAGATCACCTGAGCTATTTAAAAATAAAATCATTTCAAGTGGCGTCCGGTCCCAGGAATGGGCAGACAGTATTTTGATAAAGAAAAACAAGATTATCGTGTGCCATATTGATGATTTCCGGGAAGATTCAAAAGAAATATTAATAGCTGAGAGGTTAGCGGCGTGAAGATCATCCGTGTATTTCCGAGAAAAACAAAAGCAACTCCTGATGATAAAGACGTCAGGATTAATGTTCCGCCTGGTTTTTTTGATGAAGCTGATGAAATCCATATCAGCGTTGCTTTTACTTGGGATTTGCCACGCGCTGAATGGCTCGCAAATCAATGGCGTTCGGTCGCTCCCGTCCGGATCGGCGGTCCCGCTACTGGAGAACCGGGCGGTGATTTCACGCCGGGAATGTACCTGAAAAAAGGTTACGTCATCACGTCGCGCGGATGCCCGAATAAATGTTGGTTTTGTTCAGCATGGAAAAGAGAAGGTCGAATTATCCGTGAATTGCCGGTTACAGATGGTTTTAATATTTTAGATGATAACCTTTTAGCCTGTTCAAGTAAGCACATATGGGAAGTTTTTAAAATGCTTTCCAACCAAGATCAATATGCTGATTTTTCCGGCGGATTAGAAGCAAAAAAATTAACATACGCGCACTGTATTGCCTTGCGGGGATTAAAACCAAAGCAATTATTTTTTGCATACGACACTCCTGATGACCTGGTACCACTTCAAGAAGCCGGGAAAATGTTAATAGATGCTGGATTCACAACGGCAAGTCACACGCTCCGGGCTTATGTCCTTTGCGGATATAAAGGCGATACGATCACATCGGCCGCAAAACGCATGATGGAAACAATATCCGCCGGGTTTACTCCGATGGCTATGCTTTGGCGAAGTGATGATGGGTGGAGGAACCCGGATTTTATCGGTGGAAAGTTTCAAAAACTATGGGCGCGTCCGGCAATTATTCATTCAAAAAATAATCAAGAGGCGGCGGCATGAACTGTCCAAACCCAAACTGCAAATCATCTGATATATTTTTCGATGGAATTGATTATATCTGTATCACCTGCAGAACGAGATTTATGAGGGATGGCGTCGTCGAAAAAGAGACGTTAATAAGGCCGAAAAATATTCCAAAAATTATTTCATGTGAAACAAAAGAGGAGGTGAAACCAATGGCTAAATACACAGAATGTCGTAACTGTGGGCGTACGATGACAATCATAAGTTACGGTCTTTGTGGTGGATGCTATCAAGCTTCTAAGCCTTTCGAAAGAGGATCGGCGGAATATAACGAAGCCCTGGCCGAAGCAAAGAAGAGATTAACAGATCCGAACTACAAAAATCAGACCAAAATCAAACACGAAGAAAACAAAGCAGTTATCCGGAAATCCCGGAAGACTAAAAAATCTGCAAAACCGTCGAAAAATATTCATGAGAATATTCCTCAAATAAAACCGAAATCAAAAGCCGACGTCTTAACTTTGTTAAAAGACCGGCGCCATGAACTAATGCAGGAAGTAGAGAAAACCACAATAGCAATTCAAATTATCGAGAATTTACAGGCGGCGTAAATGAACACAGATATAAGAATTCAAATCTCATTCGCTGGGCATGTGAAGCGAAAAAAACTTCAAAGCCGGTTAAAAGCCGAGGGAGTTTTAGCGTTGATCGATCTCTGGCTTTATGCCGGAGAAAATCACCCAGACGGATCGTTAAACGGCATGACAAACGAGGATATTGGCCTCGCTGTAAACTGGAAAGGCAACCCAGACAAACTTATTTCAACCTTTCTTGAAATTGGATTTATTGAAGGCTCAGAAGGTTCGTATATTATTCATGATTGGGAAGACAACAACCCATACGCCGTGCATGCTCCCGAAAGAAAAGAACGTGCTAAGGTTGCTGCTGCCGCAAGGTGGGGGCAAACAACTAGAATACCAAAAGCATGCAAGCAGCATGCTACTAGCATGCCTGATAGTCAATTAAGCAATGCCCCTTCTCCTTCTCCTTCTCCTAATCCTTCTCCTAATCCAGCTCCCGAGCATGAAAATCAAACTGTGGATAACTCAAAAAAAGACGCCTCTTTAAAAACAGAACAACCAAAAGAACCGGAAGAAGAAAAACCCAGCCAGTATGTTATTGACATCAGAAACTGCCTTGATAAGCTAAAAATAATTTATCCTGGATATGGCGAATATCACATCATTGAGGAATTTATCACACAAAACACCAACCGGAAAAACAGAGACGCAATTATTCACTCTCTAAATTCTCTGATTAAAAATCATGCCAACGTGAAAATAATCAGGTTTTATCTTGAGAAGGCCTTGGAAGAAGAAAATAAAAATTACAACGCAGCGGCAGAAGATAGAAAATCTCAGGAATTCAAAAAAGATAAACACCCGATGGAAGCAATGGGCTCCATAATGGCGGGGATGTTTAAATCAATGCCGGCGGTGAGCTCATGAGTTGGACAGAAGAACAATATGCAGAGTTTTTGAGAAATAAAAACATGCCGGCATGCGACGTAAAAACCCAAAAGCCAAATAAGTTTCACGCTGTAATGTGTGAAGCTGATGGAATTAAATTCAGATCCAAGAAAGAGCGGCGCCGATATCTCGAATTAATGGCCCTGCAGAACGCAGGTGAATGCTGGTTTTTACGTCAGGTACCTTTTTATCTTCCAGGTAATACGAAATACGTTCTGGATTTTCTCGTCTTCTGGAAAGACGGCCGGCAGACATTCGAAGATTCAAAAGGTAAAAAGACGCCGATGTATATCATGAAAAAGAAACAGGTTGAGGCGCTTTATCCAGTGAGGATTGTGGAGCCATGATGAAGTGTTTAAAGCCAAGTATAACCACACTGGATACGCGCAGAGCTGCACCTGTAGCCACTGAACGCATCAGGGGATGGAAGCTACAGCAGATCAGGGAGAGAATAGCGCTGAGGGCTGAATACATCTGCCAGAAGTGCAGGCGCGTGACAGGTCTGAAAGACGGCGAGCTTGATCACATCACACCGTTGCATATGGGCGGAGCTGATAACGATGAGAATTTACAATGGCTTTGTATTCCGTGTCACGCTGAAAAGAGCGCGGAGGAAGAGAATGGGAGGGTAAGATGAATAAGAAAAGTAAAAAAGTATTGAAGTGGAGAAAACGTAATAAGATCGCGGAGGAATCACGTAAAAGAAACCGTAAGGGGTAGGGGTGGGTTAAATCTCTGCGGCTCTTAAGCCGTCGTAACCGCATGGTTCCCCACGCGCAGAATTAATTCTAGTTTTTGAACATTTTAGATAAAAAGTTCAATTCGCAAAAGTTCAAAGGTGATTTTATGAGAGGCGGAGCAAGACCGGGATCAGGACCGAAAAAAGGGACAAAATATAAACCTCGGGCTTCTAAGGGGAAGGGAAAGCCGGCAGTCGAGCCAAAGACAAAAAAGCCGGAGGTCCCGCAGGATATTCAGGACGAAGCTGCTCTTCAAAATATGACCCCTCTTGATTATATGCTTAAGGTGATGCGCGATACGAATGCCGATACAACCCGCCGTGATCGTATGGCCCAGGCTGCGGCGCCATTTGTTCATCCGCGGATAGCTGAGGGCAAGGGTAAAAAAGGCGAAAAAGAAAATAAGGCAAGGCAGGCGGGCGCGGGAAAGTTTTCACCCGGCGCACCGCCGTTGAAATTGGTGAAATGAAAGGAGGTTTGTTATGGTTGAGACGTTAGGTGAGGCATTACCAAAAGAACAGGAAAGAGTCCGCGATGTATTGGGAATTTATAAGAACATCGGGCCAGCTGGTGCCTTTGGTGTTGTGATGATTGAAGCATCACTGCGGGCCGCAGACCAGGCAGTTATGAGTGGTGATCCAGTTGCTATGCTTCGGGCCTATGAAGACTTGAGATCCATAGAGGATTAGCTGATGAAATGGTCAACCGCATGTAAGGACTGGGAAAAACGAATAGTGGCTAAGAAGTCACTAATTACCTTCCCGCCTTTATTTCCCGATGCTGCAGAACGCGGTCTGTCTGTTTTTAAAGAACTGCGGCTGAAGGACGTTCCCGGGTGTCCGACTTATGGCCAGGTTGGTAGCCAGTGGCAGTTTGATCTTGTTTCCCATATTTTCGGATCATGTGATCCTGAAACAGGCCGGCGCCTTATCCGTGAATTCTTTGTCATGGTGGCGAAGAAGAACGACAAATCGGGAATGGCGGCGGGGATAATGCTGACCGCCCTTATCCTGAATTGGAGAGAATCAGCAGAATTTTTTATTATTGCGCCGACCGTGGAAGTTGCCGGGAATTCATTTAAACCATCTTGTGGCATGATCAGCTCAGATGAAGACCTAACTGATCTTATGTATCCTCAAGAGCACTACCGGCAGATCACCCACCGGAACGCAGGAGCCACACTCAAGATCGTTGCCGCCGAAAGCGATACGGTTGGCGGGTTGAAGGGCGTCGGGATCCTTGTTGAAGAACTTTGGCTTTTCGGCAAACGGCCGGCGGCGACAAATATCTTCACAGAGGTAACGGGCGGGCTCGCGGCACGTCCAGAGGGTTTTGTTATCTGGCTGACAACACAATCGGATGAAGCGCCGGCAGGTGTCTTTGCTGATAAACTGGAATATGCCCGCGGCGTCCGGGATGGCAAGATTGACGATCCGGCGTTTCTGCCTATTATTTATGAGTTTCCAAAGCAGATGATTGAAAAGAAATTGCACCTTGTTCCAAAAAACTTTTATATCCCGAATCCAAACCTGGGCGCGTCCGTTGATGAAGAGTTCTTAAAGCGGGAATTCAAAAAGGCTGAAATTGAAGGCGCACAGTCCAAGCAGAGCTTTCTTGCTAAGCACCTAAATATTCAGATTGCAACGTCAATGAAGGCCCAGCGCTGGGCAGGTGCGGACTTCTGGGAAGCGGCCGCGGGCAAAGTTACCCTTGAGACCATTCTTGAACGCTGCGAAGTAATCGAAATAGGAGGCGACGGCGGCGGCCTCGATGACCTTTTGGGTATGACCGTAATTGGCAGGGATGCCGAAACCGGTGTATGGCTTTGGTGGTCCCGCGCCTGGTGCCATGCAATCGCCCTTGAACGTCGGAAATCAGAAGCCCCTCGTTATCACGACTTTGCTAAAGACGGAGATTTGATCATTATCGATGAGATTGGCCAGGATGTGAAGCAGTTCGGTGATATCGTGAGAAAGTGTGACGCATCCGGATTACTTGACCGGATCGGCGTCGACCCATCGGGGATCGGTGCGATTGTCGACGAGCTGGAGAACGGCGACGAAAAGGGCGAGGGGAAAATTGAGCATGAGCGGATCGTCGGCATATCTCAGGGATGGCGTTTAAATAGCGCCATTAAGACTACAGAACGCAAAGTGGCGGCAAAAGAGATAATCCAGGACGGCAGCCGGATGATGGCCTGGTGTGTCGGTAACGCCAGAGTGGAACCGAAAGGAAATGCAATCCTGATCACGAAGTCAGCCAGCGGGACCGGGAAGATAGACCCACTCATGGCCGGATTGTCAGCCGTGGCACTGATGGCTATGAATCCGGAGGCAAAGCGGCAGAAGTCCGTTTATGACGGCATGACCGCGGAAGAAATTAAACAACGTATGACGGTGGGGTGAATATGGACGAAATTCTTGAAGGCTGGAATGAAATATCAAAGTATTTAAAAGTCAGTGATAAAACAGCGATACGGTATTGGAAAAAAAAAGGTTTGCCGGTAAAAAAGAATCGTGCCGGTCATCCTGTGATAACGAAAGCAGTTGCCGAAAATTGGAAACTTAACGAGCTCGCCGCTTAGTTGTCCGCTTTTGTCCCTATTTTGTCCATGTTTATACCTATTCTGTCCGTATCAAATCAATAAAACATCCGTCATAATTGAGCCGTAAATTTGAATTGAATTTTTTTGTCAGTAATTCTTTTGCGGTGAGATTGTGATGAAATAGTGAAAGCAATTCAGTTGCTCAAAAAAGTTTCTTTCCGGGACGTGCTTCTTGTCTCTGGCCTGGCGTTAATCGGCGTCGGGCTTTACCTGTTTGCGCCGTGGGTATCGTTTACCGTCTGCGGAGGGCTTATCTTCGCGGGCGGTTTTTTTATGAAGGCTGATTAATGGGACTCTTTGACGCCATAAGACCGAAAGCAATGAGTAGCGACGAACTGTCAAGGCTGATCCTGTCAACCTTTGGCGGCGGCGAAACGTCTTCCGGTCAATCGGTAAACTCCAACACGGCCATGAGAGCAATGGCTGTTCATTCATGTGTAAAAATTAAAGCTGATTCAATCGCGCAGTTGCCATGCCATTTATACAAAGAAGTCGAAAAAACGAAAGAGAAAGCAAAAGATCTTCGACTTTACCGGCTTTTGCACCGGCAGCCGAATAGCTGGATGACCGCACCGGAATTTTGGGGAATGGTTTCGGCTTGTCTGGATCTTCGTGGGAATTTCTTTGCACTGAAAAGCGGCCTGCCGGGGCGTGAAGTTCGGGAGCTTATTCCCATACCGATGGGGCGCGTTCGTGAAGTAGTCCAAAATCCTGATTATAGCCTTACTTATAAAGTGGCCCGCCCTGATGGATCAACTATCGACCCGATCCCGGGTGAACGCATTATGCATATTCGCGGCCTCGTTCTTAATGGCTTCATGGGACTTAATCCTATTGAGTACGCCCGGGAAAGCATCGGCCTTGCCCTGGCTACCGAAAAGCACGGGGCAAAATTATTCAAGCAGGGAACAATGCTTGGCGGCGTGTTGACGTTTCCCGGAAATATTAAAGACTCAGGAACCCGCAAGGCAATCCTTGATTCATTCAATGACGTTCATTCATCCGTTGAGAATGCACATAAAACGGCAATGATGGAAGACGGGATGAAATGGGAAAAACTGGGCATGTCTTCCGTTGATTCTCAGTTCCTGGAATCCCGCAACTTCCAGAAAAAAGAAATTGTGGATTTGTTTTTCGGTCTTCCGCTTTCCATGCTGCAATCCGGCGAAAAAGTGGCGACGTATGCCAGCGCCGACGCCTTTGACCTTGAATATGTCAAATACGCACTGACTCCGCGTCTCGTTAATATCGAAATGGCGATTTTCCGCGACCTGCTGGATGAAGATCAAAAAGAAAATTATTTTGCAAAGTTTTCCACGGGTGGCCTTTTGCGCGGCGATACGGCGGCGCGGACTGCATACTATGAAGGCATGGTCAATATTGAAGCCATGAACCCAAACGAAGTTCGCGAGCTGGAAGACATGAACCCATATGAAGGCGGCAATGAGTACAGAACGCGAACCAGCACGATAAGTAAAGATAAGAAAGGCGGTGATAATAAGGGAGGCCAGGACGATGAATCTTAAATATCGCAATCAAAGGAACGCCGAAGCAACGGCCCGGTACTGGAATAAGCCGATTGATAAATCCGATTGGTACAAGATCGAAGCGCTTTCCGACGATAATACTGAAATTATGATTTATGACGTCATTGGCTGGCCGTTCAATGATGCTGGTGAAATCATCCGGGCCTTGTCCGGAATCAATACAAAGACCGTGACCGTCCGAATAAATTCCCCGGGCGGCGATGTTTTTGACGCCATGGCTATTTTTAACGCCCTTCAGTCTCACAAATCGAAAATAATCACCCGTGTCGAATCTCTCGCAGCGTCCGCAGCGTCGTTTCTTGCTCTGGCCGGCAAAGAAGTCCAGGCCTACCCAAACGCCATGTGGATGATTCATGATCCGTGGGTGCTCGCCGCAGGGAATCAATATGACCTGCGCGAAATAGCCGACATTCTGGAAAAGATCAGCGGCAACATGGTTGATATTTATTCCCAGAATTCAAACATCGGCAAAAAAGAAATCCGCGACATGTTGAAAGCGGAAACGTGGTTCACCGCGAAAGAAGCAAAAGAAAAAGGCTTTATTGATACCATCCTCGACGGCAAGGCGGCTAAAGCTCAGTTTGATTTGAGCATGTTCGCCCATGTGCCGGATGGTTTTACAACTAACGATCACGATGAACCCATTGCAAGAAAATACGAGAAGGCCCTGCGCGATGTAGGGGCTTCCAAAAATGAGGCGCGGGCTATTCTGGCGCGAGGCTTGAAGTCCGGAAATCTGGAAGAAGAAGTTTTGGCAGCAGAAAATTTATTAAAAATAATCGGAGGAAAATAAAGATGGAACTCAAAGAAACCATTGAAAGTATCGGCAGGGCATTTGAGCAGTTCAAGGCTGAAAATGATGCGCGGCTGAAGGAAATCGAAAAGAAGGGCAACGCTGATCCGCTGCTGGCTCAGAAAGTTGAAAAGATCAATGCTGATTTAACGGCGCTGAGCGAAATGAAAAGACAGCTTGAGGCCATCGAAACAGCTGTTGCCCGTGGGCAGTTTCCTGGCGGCGGGGGAGGCGATATGGATAAGGCAAAAGCGGACTATAGAAAAGCGTTTCTTGCCTATGCGCGGAGCGGTGATCGGGCCAACGACCTCAAGGGATTGGCGGTAAATGCGGCAATGACCACACAGGATGATACCGAAGGCGGATTTCTGACGACTGACCCCGTAAAGGGCGCAATGCGGGAAATTCAGGATACTGTGTCCGCGATGCGTGGTTTGGCAACTGTTGTCTCTATCGGTAGTAACGAGTGGAAAGAACTTGTCGATATGCTCGGGGATACAGCAGAGGATGCGACCGAAACGAGTACCCGCAACGAAACGGATACGCCGGGATTCAAGGAAGTTTCGATTGTCCCCAAGGAGATATCCGCAAAGCCGAAGGTCACCCAGACCATGCTGGACGATGCAAACTTTGATATTGAGGCGTTCATTGGTCGATCGGCTGGTCGCGCCATCAACCGTAAAGAAGGCGCATGGTTTATTTCCGGTGACGGCGTTAAGCAGGCGATGGGACTCAATTCCTACCCGAAGATTGCCAACGCCTCTTATACATGGGGAAAGATCGGCTATGTATTCAGCGGTCACGCCACTCTTTTAAACAATGCTGATAAGCTCATCGCCCTTCAACATGCGTTGAAACCTTATTACAGGAACGGCGCGAAGTGGCTGATGAATGACAGCACCGTGGAAGCAATTCGTTATTTCAAGAACGGAAATGGCGATTACATCTGGCGGCCTGGTCTCCAGGAGAACGCTCCCGATCTGCTTCTGGGGAAACCCATTGCGGTTGATGACAACGTTGATGATATCGGAGCTGGTAAGTACCCCATCTATTTTGGAAACTTCAAAGAGGGGTATTTAATCGTTGATCGGTTCGGAATCCGCGTACTCCGTGACCCGTATAGCTCTAAGCCTTATGTCGAGTTCTATACGACGAAGCGCGTCGGCGGTGGGATTGTTATGTATGAAGCAATTAAGGGAATGAAGATCCACACGAGCTAACCAACAACCGGGGCGTGAAATACCGCCCCATTTTCAAAAATAATTTGGAGGAAATATTATGAAAGACCTTTACAATCATCTGAAGCCGATTCAGATTGTCCCCCCGATGCTGCTCCTTGATGCAGCCTCCCCCGCCGCAGTGGAGAAATCCATTGCCGGATTCAATTCCGTGGTTATTACTATTGACCATGCTGCAAAACCCGTCGGCGACACCGGAACCATTACCCTTAAACTGGAACACGCCGACGACACGACTTTTGATGTGGCTGGCTCTTATTCAGAAGTTGCCGCCGCCGATATTTTGGGCGCCACGCCTTCATCCGGCGTTATTTTTACGCTGGCAACGGCAGCGCAACCGGCGGCCATCAAGAACATCGGATATGTCGGTGGGAAAAAGTGGCTGAAATTCACACTGGCTGAAAACGACAGCAACGCAACCGGAACGCAAATTTCCGTGAGCATGCAGAAGGGTCATCCCGGCGATATTCCGCCCCTGTAACCTGCCCTTAATAACCATTCCGGGCGGGGGAACTCGCCCGGATAAGCAAAGGAGAAAAGACATGAAAAAATTTTCAATTACAGCAATCCTGATTTTGCTTTTTGCTGCAATCGCCTTTGCCGCTTCTGATACCACCTATCAGGCTTTGGTTCACATGAGCGGCCCTGACGAACAGACAGTTGAATCAGGCGGTAAAATAACCGTTTTATCCGGCGGTATCGTGGATATTGAATCCGGAGGTTATTTAAAAATTGCCGGGACGCAGATTACGCCTACGGCAGCGCAGTTTAATTTCTTGTCGGGAGTGACCGCTGGGACTTCTGCGGCTTCAAAAGCGGTTGTGCTTGGTTCTGACAGTAAAATTAATGCAATCGACATTACTGCATTAACGCTGAACGGAACGGCGGTTACTTCCACGGCAGCGGAAATCAATAAACTGGCTTCCATCGGTGCGGGCGATGTTTTGACCACCACGAACACGAAAACGCTCACAAATAAGACACTTTCCGGCCCTATCTTTACGATAGCGGCCACTCACGCTTTCGCATTGGCTGAGGATTGGGTACTGTCAGCCGCTGAAATGCTTTGCTCGTTGTTGGTCACGTCTTCAGGGTCCGGCGATGCAAACATTATCGAAAGCGGCGGCGTGGCCGGGCGCATCCGGATTGTCAGAAACGGCGGAAGTGGCACGGTAACGATTAAAGAAAGCGGTCGAACCGGTGTTGCTATCGCCAGTGGTAAAACTGCGGTAGTGATCCATAACGGAACTGATTATATCAGGGTCACGGCGGATGCAACTCATTAATAATGCTATAGGGGGGGCTTGCGCTCCCCCGTCAATTAAATTCGATGATCGGCTTATTCTGGCAGGCCTGTTTGCTGTCGCACTTTGGGTATGGGGTCCAAATGTTTTCTACGGCCATGCTCACATGCTGATTGTTTTCGGCGTTCTCGCTTTATCAATAATGGCAATGGATAAGGCTATTTTTGCTTTTGGGGCTTTCCTTGCGGCGTGGTTCGCGTATTTTTATTCAGCATTTTCTGTAGGAAAAATCGTTTTTGACGAAACCATTATACAGGCCATTGATTCGCTGATTTTCTTTATGGTGGGGCTTGTCGTTTATATCGTTGTTAAATTCGGGCGCACTGAGAATAAATCTTATTATAACGCCATTTGCACAATTTCTATTATTCTTTCGATCATGGGACTTATTCAATATTTTTATGGGCATCAGATGGCGCGGGCAACGCTGGGGAATCAAAATTTCCTTGCTGCTTTTCTGGCCGTTTCCACGATTCTGTTTTTCAGAAAAAAATGGTGGATGTTCCTACCTCTGATTATCGGAGTATTGTTTTTAACTCATACCAGCACGGCCATTGCCGCCATTTGTGTCGGAGTGGGATTCTATGTCTGGGGCTGGATAGGGGCGGCGGTTTCAATCAATTTCGGGATGGTTTATTTCATGCTGTTCAAAACACCCGATTCGCTTATTGCCCGGATAGAATACTGGACGGACGCATTCAATAAGGTTTCCGCCCATTGGTACACTTTTGTTTTTGGAGTCGGCCCGGGCGTTTACTGGCAGCCGGGGAACATGCTCCACTCTGAATACGCTTATTTGTTGTGGAATTTCGGGATAATCGGGCTTCTAATTGTCGTGGCTTATATTGTCCGGACATTCTTAACTATTAAAGACAGGATGCTTCTTTCGGTATTTGTCGTAATCCTGATTGACAGCATCGGTAATCATTTAATGCACACGGCGGCAACGGCAATGCCCGCAATCATTATCATAGCTTTAATGGACCGCGAAAATATAGGGAGGGTTGAACAATGGCTATAGCAGTCACCAATCCGGATGTAGGACCGGGATCACAAGGCGGAGCTTTTATTATCAACGCCACAAGTGCCGATGCTTCTGGCTGCGAAGAACTGAAAGCGGCCCCGGCAGCAGGGAAGTCAATTTATATTAAACATCTGACCATCAATAACGGTGCGAACGCCATTTCCCATACCGTCGGAGAAGGCGAAACGACCGGCGCTGTCACCACGGCCTTGATCGGTCCTATCGCAATGGCTGCCAACACGTCTATGCAATGGGATTTTTACCCGCCGATGAAATTAACCGCGGCGACCGCGTTGACTATTGATTCATCCGGCGCCGGTGCCGTTTGCGTTTTTGCAGAGGGATATGTTGAATGAAAACCGTCCAAACAGTAGCTCCGACATTATTGCCCGTCAGCCTCAGTGAATTAAAGGCTCATTTGCGCCTTGATTCCGGCACCTTTGACGGCAATCTGACTCTGACGCAATCCCTTGCTTATGGTTCAAAGGGAGTGAGCGCAGGCGGTGCTTACACCCATCTTGGGACCGGTATTGACGTTCTGGGGAAGCAGGCGGAAGTCCTTTTGCATTGCGGAACAAACACTGCGACTGGCACGAATGATACGAAGATCCAGGAATCGGACGATAACGCGACGTGGGGCGACTGGACTGGCGGAGCTTTCGCTCAGGTTACGACCGCGAGCGACAACACTGATTATAAAAAGGCTTATACCGGTACGAAACAGTATATCCGGACGGCCTCCAAAGTTCTTCTGGCTGCCTGTGAGTTTGGAACGTCCATTCTTGTGAACGCGGCGACCACGGCAGAAGATTCCCTTTTGACCGAAAAACTTCAAAGCGCGATTGACGACGCGGAAGATTTCACCGGCCGGCAGCTGCTTACGGCGACATGGAAAGCCTATCTTGATCAATTCCCTGCCGACAAGAATTATATCGAATTGCCTTTCGGGAACCTGCAGAACGGCACAGGCACGGCCCCCATCGTAACATATAAGGACTGTGACGGAACGACTACCACAATGACCGTCGGAACTGATTACCTTGTGGAAACGAACGGCGACGAACGGGGGCGGATCGTGCTTCCCTATGGTGTTTCATGGCCGTCAGTAACCCTCTACCCGTCAAATCCCATCTGCATTGAATTTATTTGTGGCTGGACGGCGGCGGCACTTGTTCCATCGAAGATAAAAAGCGCAATCCTCTTAGGAGCCGCAGACCTCTATAATTGCCGGGAGACGAAAACAGACCGGCAGATATGGGAAAATAAAGCGATTCATAACCTGCTTTACGGAAAGAAATTGTGGAGCTTTGGATGATGCAAGGCAAACGCGTATATCCCACAGACGAGCTTGATTTCCCTGTCAACCCTGGCGAATACATGAAGATGCCTGACGGGAAATGGAGCCTGTGCGTGCCAACTGGTATTCACGGGGCGATAAACGATAAGACGTGGAAAATCATTGAACACGAAGATGGAACAATCACCGTCAGCCCGTCCATTCAGGTTACTTGTCATAACCCAGAATATAATTGGCATGGCTTTCTCGAAAAGGGAGTGTGGCGAGAATGTTAAGATCCGGCGACCTTAATAAGCTTATCGATATCCAGGCGCAGACAAAAGCATCTGATTCGATGGGCGGTTTTACGACGACCTGGACAACGCTTGCGGCCAACGTAGCGGCGGCGATCTGGGACGCAACAAGCAACGAGCGGAACCAGGCGAACGCGACAACCCTGATTATTACGCATCGGGTGCGGATCAGATACAGAAGCATTTTTAGAAGTGCATGGCGGCTAAAGTTTGGGAACCGGTATTTTTCCATCGTAAGCGTGGTTAATCCGGGAGAGAAAAACGAGTATTTGGATCTGTTTTGCAAAGAGGCGGCGTAAGCCAGAAAGGAAAAGAAAATGGCCTCAAATTATGCATTAAGCCGGGAAACATTAAAGGAGTTGGCCGATAATTTTGGATTAAAGCACGTCCGAAATTTACAAATCAATATTCCCCGCGACGGGATAGTGACGATAACAGCGGAAATATACCCTGAAATTGACGGAGTTAGACAGTTACTTACAACGATTAAAAAATACAGGCTGGAAGAAATACAAAATGGATGAACTCATAAAGGCCATAGTCTCAAAGTTATCCGGCTCCGCATTATCCACGGACGTAAACGGCAGGGTTTATCTTGACCGCGCCCCGGACAGCTGCGAGTTTCCATATATTGTCTTTTTTGTCGTTTCATCCGTCCCTGATTGGATGTTCACGGAACGCTTTGAAGACACAATGATTCAGTTTTCTTTGTTCTCAAACTCCGAAAGCGCGGTTGAAATCACAACCATGCTGAAGGATCTGAAATCTTTATTTGACGACTGTTCTTTGACGATCACCAGTGACACTCTCGTATGGTTTCGCCGCCAGAATATTGCGACGATGGTTGAAGACATTACGACAACGGCAGGAGCGCAGGCCGTAAAACATTACGCTGTTGATTACGAGGCCAAAGTCCAAACGGACTAGAAAGGAAGTCATGCAAAAGAAACTATCAGAAATCACCCGCGCTGAATGGGTTGCAATCATCTGGCTTGAATGCGGTGAGGAAGACGGCGAAAGACTGTTTATGGCCAATGGCAGAAGGACGCCGGACGAAGCCATGAACGCGGCCGAAGAATGGGAAGTATTTCAACAGGCAAACGATGAAGTGAACAGCGTTGTTATTGCTGAGAAAGGATAAGATGCATGAGCATTGAAGACCTAATACGAGACGCACAATTAAAAGCAAACCGGGTTAAACTCGGAATAGGCTTTCCGTGTAATTATGGCGTCGTTCCATCAGCCTTTTTGAAATCCGTTTTGATGATGAAAAAACCGGATTATGAATTAATTCTCGTTGAGGAAGGCGATCTTTGCACAATGAGAAACCAGATCGTTGATATAGCAAGGGCCTCCGAATGCACCCATTTGTTAATGATGGACACGGACATGCTTTATCATGAAGACACAATTTATAGGCTTTTATCTCACAAACTACCTATTATCGGCGCTCTCTGTTATCGCCGGAAAATTCCCTTTGATCCACTCATGTTTAAAGGCAAACTGGGTGGATATAAAAGCATTGACGAGTGGGACAAGGAGCTTGTCGAAGTGGACGCGACCGGCACCGGATGCCTTATGTTTGAAATGAAAATATTTGATGAAATTGATAAAATTTACAAAGCTGAGATTGATGCTTTTAATGCGCTAAGGCCGGGGGTAGGTATTTTAGAAAGCCTTCCCGACACTGTTCAGCGATACATTACTAAACTTGAAAAGAAATGTAGGCACGAAAACGTACCTAGAAAATATTTCAAATTCAGGCAGCATGACGACGGATCACCGATTGGTGAAGATATCGGCTTTTGTTCCGACCTGCGAAATGCCGGATATAAAATATTTGTCGATACGACAATCCCGGCGGGGCATTTAACGACTATGGTTGTGACCGATGAAACTTATCGGTGGTATAAAGCGGTAAGAAAGCGACAGTGTGAGAATGATAGGAAAATTAAAGTAGCTTAACAAAAAATTCGGGTTTCCTGAAAGTCCGGCCAGACTGACAGGGACGCAAGAAAGAATCAAAGGGGCAATTACGGTGCCGTAATCATCGTAGTTCGCCCCTTTTTCTTTGCCCGAAATTCAAAGGAGGAAATTTAAAATGGGTATTTCAGTCGGAAAAGATAGCAAGGGCGTTTACTACAACGGTACCAAAGTCGCGCAGATGGGGACAATGAATTTATCCGGGTTTACCCGCGACACGCTGGAAGACACAGAATTTGACGACGACATCAAAACCTATGTCTTTGGAACGGGCGACGGCGGCGGAATCAGCTTCAACGGAAATTACGATAACGCAGACACGACCGGACAGGGGGCCGTTGATGCACTGTGTGTTAATGGCACCCTTGTCAACGAGGGTACCGCTGGTTTGGTTTTCTATATCAACCAAACAAACTACTGGGGCTTGTCGGGCGGGAATATTCTGATGACCAAAGGCCGCGCGTTTTCGATGGATAAATCCGGCATCGGGCAGATCAGCTTTGAAGGCAAGATCAGCGGCGGCAAAATGGTTCTGACCTAAACCTTAACCGGCCTGATGGCCAGAAAGCGAAGTATTAAAATGATTGTTGATCTGGAAAGAAAACCGACTGAAAGCGGCTCGTTTGAACTCAAAGGCGGGGGAAAGGTACACCTCCGCCTGATGGACAGCGAAGATATAAGGGAGCTTCAAAAGGCTTGCATGACGAGCGTTCCCGAGTACCCGCTGTTAAAGAATCCCGAAACCGGCAAAGACGAATACCGGCGCTTTGATGCCCCTAAATTTGACGGCGATTTGTGGGATGAAATGATGTGGGATCGCGTCATCACCGGATGGGATGACCTTTTCGATAAGGACAAAAAGCCCATTCCCTGCACGAAAGAAAACAAGGTTTTGTTGATGACCTGCGGCAAGGCGAAAGAGTTTGTCGATGCCGTGAATAATGGCCTTAAAACACTGAAGGATCAGGATAAAGCGAGGTCAGAAGCAACTGAAAAAAACTGATTGACTGGGTGGAGTGGTGTAATGAGTACGCACACACTTGCCCAGCGTGTCAGACAATCTACGCAGAAAGAACGCCTCCCGGTGCGCCTCCATGCGAATCTTGCCGGGTTGTGCTGAGGGACGAAAATCAGGAAGTGGCCGAAATATACATGCTGGTGCGTAGGCAGTATGTCACACGGCACAACGGGAAATTTGACTATATCGTTGACGTTTCCATTCCGGCGATTGAAAGCGCTATGAGAGCAAAGGGCGTTAAGGATCAATGGTCATGCCTGACAAGGGTGCGGAAATTGTTTCATCATTTTTTAGAGGATCAGAATGAGAGTTAGCAACTGGAATCCACATAAATTTGATGGCGAAATCATTACGGCCGGAATGGACCGGCTTGAAAAAGCCGCTGAGGTCATTGCCAATGATGCACGTCGGCGCGTTCCCGTCGCCAGCGGAAAACTCAGAAGCTCAATCCGTGTTGTTCGGCTCAAAGGTGATACGCGCCGAAATATCCGCGTGTATGCAGGGAACCGGACAAAAGGCGGGGCTTATTATGCCCACATGGTCGAACGCGGGACGGTAAAGATGAGAGCAAAGCCTTTCCTCCGCCCTGCATTAAATGCGAGTAAGGACAAGATTCAGAACATTTTAAGGAATGGTGGATAGCATGCCCGGATCTGTAGGCACTATATTTGCGGAACTTGACCTTGATGCTTCCCGTTATACGAAAGGGCAGCAGAAGCTCCTGCAGGATGCCACAACTACCACTTTAAATATTGAGCAAAATTTCAAAAACCTTGGCGTCAAGTCTGCTGCTGAAATGGATCTGATGCGGGCGAAAATAAATAATTCGTTCGACATGATTAAAAACAGCTCCAAGGCTACAGCAGATGATATTGTCCGCGCTGAAAAGGCTAAACACGACCAACTCACCAAATTAAATGAGCAGCAGTACGGCAAGCAAAAGTCAATGATTGACGGCTTCAAAGATCATTGGATAGGCGCGACTGTTGCAATGGCCGCGGCTGCTGCCGCCGCAAGTAAGGGCTGGGCCATGCTGAAAGCCGGTGCTGAATACGAAGAACAGCGCGGTATTTTAGATAATCTTACGAGAAAATATTCCACATCTGCCGACTCAATCGTTGCCGACATGCGACGCGCAAGCGACGGATTGATCGCAAATTCAGACCTTATGCAAATTGCTTTGGGCGGATTGGCTAAAGGCTTAAACCCGGATCAATTAATAAAGCTTTCGTCCGCTGCCGACATCCTTGCCGATACCGTTGGCGGGACAGCGACAAGCGCCCTTAACGATTTGACGCAGGCACTTGAAAGTGGCCGTGTTAAAGGATTAAAAGCTTTTACTGGCTCAACCATCGATCTTAAAGACGCTTTCGGGGATCTGGAAAGCAAACTCACGGCTGCGGAAAAAACACAAGCTATGTATTCCCTGTTGATGATCCACGTCACTAAACTCCAACAGCAGCAAACCAGCGCCGTTGATAGCACAAGGGACGAAATTGAGCGGCTGGAATCACAATATAAAAATCTTACCACAAGTATGGCGGTTGCCTTTAAGACGGCGATAGTCGGCGTTGATAGCTTTATTACACGATACGGGAAAGGATCAATAGACCCCATCACGATGGGCGCAAATTTCCTTGCATCCTTTTTTGAGAAAAAAGGAACATACGGCGAAGGTGTTTATGAAGTGCCTGAAATCGGCGCAAAGCAGACAGCAGACCCATTGCAACAATACAACGATCAGCTTGATGCCATTTTTAAAAAAGTGCAAACGCGAACGGATATCGCTGATGGCATGAAAAAAAGCGCGTCTGAATACGAGACGGCGCTAAAACAAATGTCTGAGGAAACCCGTAAGGCCTATTACGAAATTGAGGGCATGGGTAAATCTCAATACGAAAAAGACATTGCTCGGATAGCATCAGAGGAGCAGGAACTCAGAAGAAAAACACAGAATGACGTTGCAGTTGTTCGGTGGAAAACGGCACAGATAGCACTTGCTGAGGCAAAGCAGTCCGAAGAGACGACAAAGCTATGGCAGAAATCAGGCCTTGAAGCTGAAGAAGGGATAAAAAAAGAGGTTGAGGTCGGCATCTATCAAACCGCCGAATCTATCAAACGAACCGAAGAACGCCACAAGGCAGAACGTGAACTTTACAAAGATTTGAGAGGTTATGAAACAGAAGCTTACGCCGCATCGATGGTTCTCATTGATGAACAAGCGAAAAAATATAAAGATCTGGGAGTTGCTGAGGTCGCCGTTGCCGCCTGGGTGACAGAGGAAACCCGTAAAGCAGAAATAAAAAAGCTGGAATTTTCAGACAACTTTTTTGATGGCGTCCATGCCGGTTTTCTTCAGATGAAAGCAGAAGCCCTGACGATGGGCAAGGTTGGTGCGGACATTTTCAAAACCTTCTCTAAGGAATCATCCAAAGCCTTATCGGAAGGACTTTTCCAATCCATTAAAAAAGGTTCAATCGACGCCGAAAAGATTTTTGAAAACTTTACTGATTCGATGCTGCGGAAGTTTACGGATACGGCTGCTCAAATGGTTGTTGAGGCGGCAATGAATCCAATTAAAATGACTTTCGGGGCCGTGTGGAATGAAGGTGCAAAAACTGTTTTGGGGGTCGTTGGTAAGGTTCTGGGGTATGCAACGGATTGGCTATTCAGCGGAATCGCCGGAAGCGGTGAAACTTGGGATTCACTAAATTGGACGGGGGCAAGCAGGGCGGCTTATGGTGGATGGGTTCCGGGCAACGCAAGTGTTGCCGGAAATTCATATGCTAACGATAAAATAAAATATTTATTATCTCCTAATGAATATGTCGTTGACCGCGAAACGACGGCTGCGATCGCATCAAAGGGCCAGAACGGTGATACTATGCTGGCTCATATCAACACGGCAGAAGCTTCTTTATTAAAAGCCTTGGGCGGTTCCGGCACAGTAAACCCACGCACGGGCTTGCCTCAATTTTGGGGATTTGATGATTTTGTTAATGTCATCAGTGGCGGATTGTCTAATGCGATAGGACTCACTAATTCAAGTTCGATGGAGGATGTTTTTGATTTTATAAATCCCGGAATCCAAAGTGCCGAAAGTATTTCTAAGGCTATCCAAAACGGCAAGTGGGCCGATGCTATTGACGCAGCATTTGACCCTATTACCGGTCCCGGATTAACAAGATTAACTGGATACGCAGGAGATAAAATCAATGGCGTTGCCCCGTGGTTCGGAACCCTGGTCGATATGGTTGCCCCAGTGGTTGGTGCCGTGGTTGGTGGTGTTTACGGCGGGCCATGGGGGGCGGCAGGCGGTGCTGCTGCCGGGTCAGGCTTCTCAAGTAAATTCAATAAATACAGTAGTGAACAAGCCATGATTAAGGCGGGCGTATCTGCTGCGGTCGCTTATGTTGCTGGCGTTTATACCGGCGTCGGTAATGCATCAGAGGCGGCCGTGATTACGTCCGATATGCAGGCACAGGCGGCATATAATGCAGCTATGGAACAAGGAATGGCGCAAGGGATGTCAGAATCAGCGGCGGAGATAGCAGCACAAGAGGCTTATGATGCAGCGTACACAATAGCCTGGAATGAGGCCATGAATGCCGCTTTATCAAATGCTGCCGGACAGACTTTCACGGGAACGTTAAAAAGTTTTGTAACAAAATGGGCGATTAACGAAGCTCTTGGGGCATCATTCCCCGCCGAAAACGGAAATCTTGGAGTGTCTTTTGATGGCATGGATTCCGGCAATCTTGGCGCATCAATGAAAGGAAACCTTGCTAAGATTGCTCCACGAACTGACACGTTTGCTTTCAGCGCAAAGAACGGCCTTGATTATGTTCCCAGAGATAATTTCATGGTCAGAACTCATAAAGCCGAAGCGGTATTAAAAGAAGATGAAGCGGCAGCATATCGGGCCGGAAAATATGCGAGGGGCGGTGGCGATGGTGCGTCGCAACCATTGATTATTAATATTCCTGTCGTTCTTAATGGGCGAGAAATCGCTAAAGTTATTTACGACGAGACAAAACACAATAACAAAGTGGTTCATGTAAATGGGATAACAAGCATATGAGCTTACTCTTTCTATACAATAATCTTCTGGACAGTGCGACCTTGACCGCCAGCAGTGCGGCAACGGGATTTCCTGCGAATAACCTCAAGAATCCGCACCGTACAAAGACATGGAAAACAGCAGGCGCAACGGCAGGGACTGCACAGCTGGTCATCGATCATGGAACGGCAAAAGCAGTCAACGCTATTGCTTTGACCGGTTATGATTGGGCGGCCGCACCCGGAACGCTTCAAGTCGAATTCAACGCCACGGATTCCTGGGGCTCACCTTCGGTCACGGAAACGCTGACATGGGTGTCCGGAACGACTCCCGGCGGGAATAAAGGCACGATCATCAAGAAGCTGGCGGCGGATCGCACATATCGATACAACCGGCTTTCGGTGGTCAACGCTCCCGGAGACTGGAACCTTGGCCGGCTGTTTGTCGGTCAGTATTTTGAACCGGCGCGAACTTATGGCTGGGGGTATCAGGAATCAGTCATCGATCCATCTTTAATTGCTCAAACCATCGGCGGCCAGGATCATGCCGATGAAATAGAAAAGTATCGCATCTTCTCATGTTCCGGCGTCATAGCAACACAAGCCCAGTGGGTACTGTATCAGGCCATGCTTAATTCAGTTGGGCTTCATAAGGAAATATTCGCGGCTCTGGATTACACCAACGACCCGATAGAGAGGACGATTTACGGAAAGTTTTCAAAGCTTCCGGCAGTTACCAGACCGTTTAATTTTAACTACGACTTTGAATTCACCGAGGCCCGCTGATGGGAAACACTACGACATTTGCCGACCTGATCGCCGCACCGCAGAGTGAAAAGGTTTTCCTGTGTGAAACTAAGCCGGGAGAGCAGATCACGAATTTTACGGCTGCGACTGCGGTATCTCTGACAAATGTTACCTGTTATTTTTCTTTAGTCAATGGCACGGCTTTTGTTACTCGGATGAAAGTTAATGGCGTTGATTTTGATCTAACCAATTATGTCGGTTGGAAGATAACTTTTACAGCAGGAGGGAAAACTCTTGTCGGATATATTAAGGCGATTGGCACGGGAGAAACGCTAAGTTCTGAACTAATCACAGGATGGACAAATGCTGGATACTCTTCACTGACGGTTAATGCAAACGGCCATGACATTGATTCTGCCACTTATGCAGGGGCGGGATACCCAGAAATAGATTCAAGTTCCCTTGGTGCATCTGGTGCGCTTGTTAAGACAGTTTTAGACATAACTATGGTTTCTGGAACCATTAACCAGGCTGGCTTACCTGGAGTAGCGGCATGGTTTACATCATCCTCATTAAGCCGATCGGCGACATATTACAATACACTAAATTGGGCGACGAATTTCGTGTATCTAAAAACGGAGCCAACAGGAGTTAATTTTTCCGCTCTTATGTCGAGTAAACAAATACTTACACCATCCCTATTAACTGGCTGCACCATTGTAACGGAAAAAGACGGAAGTACTTATAATTGGGCGAGCAATGATGGAATTAGCACTGCTTCCGGGGCAACTTACAACGTAACTCTTGAACCGGCAGAAACCTATCAGCTATCCTATCTCAACGAAACCATCACCATGGCCGATGCCAGCACGGAAACCATTAGAAAGGCCATTGTTGCCTGTGAGCTTGACGGCGTAGCATTGACAGCACAGACAAGCATTGCAAATGTGGACGCGAACGCAGGTTCTTACTGGCACGACACGACGAACGGCCTCTTTTACGTCCATGCCCCTGACGGCGGATCACCGAACCATCACACCGTCATCGTCTATTTTTGGGTGTTTTTCGCCACTCGCGGCATAAAACTGGACACTCCAGAACGATATTATGAACCCTATATCGCATCCGACGGCATCCCGGCGATTACGCAGGAAACGCAGCAGATCCACTGGGGCGCTTCACAGATATCATCCGGATCAGTAAATCTTATCAACAGCCGGGGCTTTTTCGATCAGATCACAAAACGCTGGATCTGGAACAACAAAGAAATAAAGCTGCTTCTGGGCGGGGACGCTCTGCCGTATTCCGAATATACGGCGATTTTCGCCGGGCGCATCATGCAGGCGACGTTTACAAAAACAAATTTCATGCTGGATATCGAAAGCCGCGCCTTCGCCCTTCTCAGATCGTTGCCAATTAATAACTACTGGAAAAGCACATGGCCGAATCTTGAACCGTCGGCGGAAGGCAAAGCCATTCCTTATTTTTGGGGAAGCTATGACATAACGCAAGCCCCGCTTTGCACCTGCATCAATACGGCATACGCCGCATCGACTTATCAGTTTAAAATCTGCGACTGCACGTACCATGCGATTAAATCCATTGCTCAGGTTTATGTTGATTATAATGACGGCGCGGGCTGGCAGGCAATCGCCCACGGCAATGAAGATCTGACGAACGGCACCTTTACGATCAATTCAGCCTCTTTTGTGGTTGGAACTTCCCGCGTCAAAGTTGCCTTTGAAGGTTATCACGTTGGCGGAGTCCTGATTGAAGGCGCTCCGGAAATCGCGGAAGACATCCTTCTGAATCAGTGCGGATATGTAGCAGCGGACCTGAACGCGGCCAGCTTCACGGCATCCAAAGCGATCAGCGATTGCGTTTTAAATGTGGCAAATGAGTCCGTGACGTCGGCGCTGACGATCCTTGAAACCATCTGTCAGTCTGATTTGGCCTTTTTCGATGAAGATGGTGCAGGATTGCTAAGATATCGGACGTGGGAGCCATCAACCATCGGGACGCTGCCGGTGTTGGCAAAAGAAGACATCCTGGAAGAGCCGGAAATTATCGAAGACAGTTCACAGCTTTACTGGAAAGTAAAGGCCGGGTATTCGTACCAGTGCGCCATTGGAACTTATCTCTATACAGAAGCGTGCAACGATGAATCAAAATACAAATATGGCCGTGACGATTATCTGACGATCAAGACCTATCACCGGACAAAAGCCGGGGCGGACACCATGGCCGGCCGAATAAACTGGGTAAGCAGAAACCCGTCGCCGGTGATCACACTGAAATTAAAGGCAGGCCAGATCAATAAAAACTTGGGCGATAAAATAAAAGTGACGCTGGCCCGCGCTCCGCAGTCAACCGCCGGGGGATATGACGAACGGGTTTTTGAAATTATTTCAAAAGAAATTTCCTGCTTTCCGCTGATGGTAACTTTGAAAGGCCGCGATCTGATGGATTACGGCCGCAATGTTGGTTTTTGGATGGCTGATGACGCTCCAAGCTGGGCAACGGCAACGGCACAACAGAGGGATGATTCCGGGTTCTGGTGCGATGATAACGGTTACGCAGACCCGACAGATCCGGAAAGCTTAAATAAATCTTTATGGTGGTGATAATATGTCATGGACAGAAGCATTATCAATTACGACTGGAAACGCGTCGAAAAAATCAGAGATAGACGCGGCCTTTAACAATACTCTTTATTTAAGGGATTATCAGGCGTTAGGCTTAGCGAGAAACCTTAAGCCCGTCGTGAACGCCGCAGTCAATAAGCTGGATATCTTCACAAAGTCCGGCGGGGCCGCTCCTGCCGCGGCGCACATCATCGGCGTGGCTATCCCTGATGGAAATGGTCACACATTCCGGACAAGGGCGGCCGCGTATCTTTCCGGAACATCCCAGATCATTATGGCCGATGCTGCTAATTATTGGAGCAAAGGCACCCTGGACGCTGAAATCAAGACAGCCTGGCTCTATGCGATATGGGACGGGACCGGCATTGTCTGGGCTCTGGCTGGGTATTCCGGATTTACCATAGTCCCGACAACTACGACAGCCACGGATGATGATTATTTCCTGCTGGAAGACGGCTCAACGTACACCCGCAGCGCCTCCCATTATTGCGTGGCAGTCGCTAAAATCAGGTATCAATATGATACCGCCGACACTCCGGACCATACCATTCAGGCAACGGCCCTCGATGCCCCGCGGGTGATCTGGAATCCGAAATCAGATTATGGCTACAGTAAAAATCTGGCAGCAACAGTCACCAGCGGCAGCGACATAGCTGTTTATTCCGCAATCAGCGTTGTGGTTAAACAGCCCGGAAAATATAAAATGTCGGGTGCGGCAATGGGCATGGCCGCCGGTGCGCCCTGGAGCCTTTGGGCGTATATAAAAACCGGCAGCGCGACGTATGGCAGCGCCGTTCGAAAGGCGTTAGGTCTGTTTAATGCCCCGTCGGGCTTTGGTAGTTTTAACAATTTTGCCATTGCTGGAGAAAAACAGGTCTATCTAAATTCTGGCGACACAATCCATCTTGGGCTGTCGCTTTCGGGTGATAGCGGCAATCGGGTGATTCAAGGTGACGATGCTTACGTCGGCGCCACGTCGCTGTCTTTTGCCCGGGTTGATTAAAGGAGAGCAAAAATGGATAAAGATATTTTATGCCAATTAATAGCCCAGCGAATCAATCCGGAATATTTTTTTCTATCCGGAATCGAATTCTGTTGGAAAAGCGAGGATTACAACACGGAAGCCAACAACGCCATAGTTGCCGGCATCATAGCGAACTATGACTCTCTGGCGGCTGATTATGAAGCGGCTCAGGTGGTCATTAGGAAGCGGCAGGCTTATAAAACCGAAGCCGATCCGCTTTACATCGAGTGGAAAGCATTACTTGCGGCAGAGGATGCGGATGCAGAAGCAAGGCATCAGGAATGGATTGCAAAAAGGGCGGAAATTAAAGCGAGGTTTGAATAAAAATAAGGGGGATTGGTATCATGACACCAAAACGACATGACGGCGATTGTAATATGTTAGTGGAAACTAAACAGGTAGATCCACCTGTAAGAAACAGCCTATTCGTTGCGATACTTTTATCCATTGTCGGCGTCCTTCTGGTTGGCTTTGCCTCAGTTGTTTACAGCCAAATGAAAGACCAAATCTCAATAATTAAAGAACAGCAATTAAAAAACGATGCGCAGGAAGTCCGGCTTGTTCAAGTGGAGACGGCCCTCTTTTATATAAAACAAAGCCTGGACAAAATTGAATCCAACACAAAAACAACGGCAGAAAAGATTGAGAGTCTTGATCGAAGGATAAAAAAATGAACGCCCTATGTGCTTTTTGCCCATTCAATGATCGTTGCTCCAATGATGAAACCGCCCAGTTAAAACAGGAAAAAGCGGAATGGGTTCAGGAACGGTCAATCTTACGGGAACGCCTGATCGAAAACGGGCTTGAAGCGGGGGCATCAATCTTAATGCATGGGCAGAGGATAGATACGAAAGCATGAAGCAGGAATTACGAAAACTTATTGAATTAAAAGCCGCGGCGTACCAGCTTGACCCAGACTTAGTCGAAGCACATATTCTCACTGAAAGCAGCGGAAAACCGGACGCGACACGTTTTGAACCATCATTTTATGAGCATTACATTTTCCCGCTGAATCTAAAAGATCAAAATGAAGCCAGAGGACGGGCAACATCTTTCGGGCTCCTGCAGATCATGGGTCAGGTAGCGAGAGAGCTTGGATATAAGGGGCCATGGTCTGGATTAATGGATCCGGAAACAAATCTTGAATGGGGATGTCTGAAATTATCGAAGTGCTATAAAAAATATGCACCAAGCCTTGATGAGGGCATTTCGGCTTATAACTGCGGCACCCCAAAATATAAAGGGGGAAAACTTGTTAATCAGGTTTATGTTGACCGGGTCCACGGCTTTTTAAAGATGATTAAAAACAAGGCAGGACAATGAAATACCGTTCCGGGGTAAAATACACAGTCGAGGGCGATTGGTCCGTATATACCGCCCTTAAAGGGTACGCTTTCGAGACAAAACACTTGAAAATGTCGCCCGATGGTATTTTCACCCTGAAAGATGGATATCCGTCAGATGGGCCTAGTGGTCCAACGATGGATAGTCGTTATTGCATGCGTGGCGCTTTTTTCCATGATGGAGGTTATGAGGCTATACGGCAAGGGCTTCTTCCGATGTCCTGCAGGGAGTATTTTGACGGTCTTCTGTATCTGTTAATAGTCGATGACGGGTATAAAATGATCGAACGATGGGGGCATTTAAAGCCTATCCAGTGGGCAGAAAAGAAGATTGTCGAGCGCCGGGCCTTGGGTTGGTACAACGCGGTGATTGAATTTGCCGAAAGCGCTGCGCTGGCTAAAAGTGAACCGAAAATTTATGATACGGAGGCAGCATAATGGACTTTCAATATATTTTCGATGATAAATGGTGGATGTGGGTATGGCATAACTTTTCTTTTGTCATGCTCCTGATTCCAAGCATCGCAGCTACGATTTTAAAACTAATAGCCATAAGGCATCCGGAAGTTCCCACTGATACGATCATGGAGCTGTTCAGGAAAATTTGCGCGAAGCCAGGGGAAAAAATAGGCGGTAATCAGTAACCCATCTGATCCAAATTATCCGGATTAACCACTTCCCCGCCTTGCCAGCTTAAAACGTGGTTCAGTTCATGGCCTAAAACGTGCTGGTTGATGATGATAGTTCCGTCCGGCAGTTGCTTGCCGATCACCCATATTTCAGGTGGTTCTCCCGTGGAAGCGTACCCGATCACACCCATAGCCGCGCCACGGTAAGGCTGATGTTTAAACTTTACCCGGCTATCCACGACATGCACCTTTATTTTAAGCTCGTATTCTCTGGAAAATTCACGCCCTGCAGGAATCCTCTCAAAGCTCCCATGCGTCAGGGCAAAGCCTTCTTTTCGTAGATCGGTTACAAGGGACGTGCAGCCGGACAACGAGAGGGCGAGGATGAAGATCAGAAGGATGATAATCGCTGAGTAGAAAAGGCCATGGAATACTCCGAAGTAAAAGCGGGGTTCCGTGTAGTGGGTCTTGTAGTGGATTTGCTGTTTTTGTAGCGGATTTAAGGGGGGTCGCCGCAAAATAAACGTAAAAAAATCAATGATAATAGATAGTAAAAAAGCAGGTCTTTTGCTTTGGGAGCAAGATGTCGCAGGTTCAAATCCTGCCGCCCCGACCAGATAAAATCGAGAGGTTACGCTATTACCTGTAACCTCTTTTTTTGTTTTGTGTTGCGGTTTCAGGCTGCGGGTTATCATTTTTGAACGCAAGTTTCCGGATGAGCTGAATGACGGCTGTCTTGATCAAAATTGGATGGATCCGTATTTTCAGATGTTCGATAAATGAGGGCCGTTTACCTGCCCGGCTGTTTCATGACAGGCAAGATGCAGAAAAAAAGTGTCTACCCAAGCACTTCCCTGACCCTGGTCGCGAGATCTTTTAAAGTAAATGGTTTGGAAATAAATTTTACACCTTCGTCCAGTACGCCCTGGAGCGCGATGACATCCGCCGTGTACCCGGACATGAACAAACGCTTCAGACCCGGCTTAATGGCAATGATCAACTCCGACAGTTCCTTTCCGTTGATATTCGGCATCACCACATCGGTGAGCAGCAAGTCAATGTCATGGCTGTGTTCGCGGGCCAACTGCAGCGCCTGATCTTTGCTGCCGGCCGCCAGCACTTTATAGCCTAGTAGTTCAAGCATATTCTTGCTGAGCTTCAAGACGGTTTCTTCATCTTCTACAATAAGAATGGTCTCATGACCCCCCTGTATTTCAGGTTCCTGCTGATCATCATTTGCTTCCATGTCTTTATCCATACAGCGGGGAAGGTAGATCCTGAATGTTGTACCCTGTCCCGGCTCGCTATACACATTGATGAATCCGTTATTCTGCTTGACAATGCCATATACAGTAGCCAGGCCAAGACCTGTTCCCTGACCTTCTTTCTTGGTGGTGAAGAAGGGTTCAAAAATATTGGCAAGTGTTTCCTTATCCATGCCGCAGCCGTTGTCGCTGATGACCAATAAAATGTACGCGCCGGGAATGCATTCCGGCTGGTCCATGCAGTATGCTGCATCGCAGGTGGTGTTGGCGGTTTCGATCGTGATCCTTCCTGTTTTATCTATGGCATCACGGGCATTCACGGCCAGGTTAGCCAGGAGTTGGTCCAGTTGAGACGGGTCTATTCTCACCTTCCACAGGTTGTGACCGGGATGCCAGACCAGGTCAATGTTCTCGCCGATGAGCCTCTGGAGCATCTTGAGCATGCCGGTTACTGTATCATTCAGGTCCAGCACTTTGGGACTGATCGTCTGCTTTCGGGCAAACGCCAGCAGCTGACGGGTCAGATCGGCAGACCGCATTCCGGCATTCATAATTTCCTGCAGCGATCTATAGAGAGGTTCAGAGGATTGAATCTTGTTCATGGCCATCTCCGTATTGCCGATGATTACGCTGAGCATGTTGTTGAAGTCATGGGCAACGCCACCGGCGAGGCGCCCCACGGATTCCATCTTTTGCGCCTGAGTGAGCTGTACTTCAAGTTGCTTCCTTCCGGTTAAGTCGACCAGAGAAGCGATGCTTTCTTTCGTTTCGGGAATGACGGCGATGCTGATAAAGAGATACAGCATCTCGCCTTTCCGGTTTAAAAATCGGAATTCATAGGAAGAGGGCGCCAGTGCGGAATCGACCCGGCGTATTTTATGATAGGTTTTCATTTTTTGCAGATCATCAGGATGGATGAAAACCGTCCAACTCATCTTACCTTCCAGTTCGTTCTTCGGATACCCGCATAAGTTGGCGAAATTGTCATTGGCCATGAGGATGGTTGTGTCTTCGGCGATGATGATATTAGCCGTAGCCGTACTCTCAAAGATTGTTCTATATCGCTTTTCGCTTTTCTGAAGAGCATCCTCCGCCTTTTTCCGCGCGGTAACATCTCTGGAAACACCATGGAGACCGGTCAAAACGCCCTGATCATTGCGAAGTCCGGTGATGACCGTTTCCATCCAGCGGGTTGAACCGTCCTTGTGATAGTATTCCAGGACAAGAACCGCTTTTCTTTCGGGATCCCCTTGCCCCTGTGCTTCAAGGGTCAACTCTCTGGCCATGGCCTCTAATCCGAAAAACAATGAATCGGGCGTAAATTGCTGGTCAATGGTCTGACGCATTCGCTCTTCCTGCGTGAATCCCAGTACGGTCTGGACGGAGGGGGTAACATAGAGCGTCCGCAAATTCATATCCGCAATCCATACGATGTCGGTCATTTTTTCGGTCAGCAGTCTGTATTTTTTTTCGTTTTCCCTGAGCGCTTCTTCCATTTCACGGCGTTCGGTCGTATCCCGGGAAAGACCGACAAAGCCGGCAGGTATTCCTTGTCCGTCCCTGAGCAGTGTAATGACCGTATCGGCCCACATCGTGGAACCATCCTTGCGGTAGAATTCGAGTTCTGCTTTTATCGAAATATCTTCCTGATGATTTGCTAATCTGTCCGGAGTGAGATTTTTCTCGATCAATGCAAGAGCTGTTTGAAGTGATTGCGGTGAAAGATGCTGTTCCAGGGAAAGATTCTGAAGCTCTTCCAGTGTAAAACCGCGCTTGTGTTCGGCGGATGGAGAAATCCAGTTGGTTCTCAGGTTCATATCCATAAGCCAGACGCTGTCTCGAACATTGTCTGTGATCAACCGGAAGCGTTGTTCGGTTTCCTTAAGTGATTCTTCCGTCCGCTTGCGATCGGTGACATCGCGGACATTCATCACGAAACCCGCAATGACCGGATTATCGAGAAGGTTCTTACCGATACCCTCCATGATGAGTTCGGCGCCGTTTTTATGCCGGATGCGGAAGTTGTTGGGGATGGAAACTTCCTTTGTCAGAAGGGCCATGCCGAAATCTTTACCGGCTCTGGAATGATCTTCAGGTATAATCAAATCAAAACTGTTTTTGCCGATCAGTTCGTCGGGTCTGTAGCCGACGATCCTCTCCACTGACGGACTTACATAAGTAATGCTTCCCTTTCCATTGATAATAAAAAGGACATCGGATGAATTAATGGTGATCTCCCGGAAAAATTCCTCGCTGTCCCTCAGTTTCTTCTCCATCTTTTTACGCTCGTCAATTTCCTCTTCAAGCGTTCGATTGACGATTTGATACGCGACCGTGCGGCTTTCCAGCTCCCGATTGATGCAATTGATTCTTTCCCGGTCTGTTTCCGTCTGCTGCATCAGAAAAAAATTACGCCGGGCATAGTATTCCAGGGAATAACAGGCAATCATTCCCATCACATTCGCACTGATAAAAAAGAAATTGTTGTTGATCAAAACGGAGAAGGGTGTGGGGCTGATCCAGATGGCCGAGATTTCGTAGAGAACCACCAGCACCCAACCGGCGAAAGAAGCCCAGAGAAACGGGATACGGACAAAGGTATAGGTCCATATGAAAACGAGCATCACCCCCGCATAATAGTAATAATTGACCGGTTGCGGAGCAATAAAGACCATCCAGATGATTCCCCCGCCGGCCACAAGGGAGACGAAGGTCATCAAAGGATTTATGTACCATTGAAACGATCTCGAAAACGACAACAGAAATGTCCCGATCAGTGCGGGGCCGACAACAGCAAAGCGGATCAGCCATATCGTGGATTTATGTTCCGGCATGAGCAGCAGATCGAGAATGCCGAAAGCCGAGTAGAATAATAGTCCGATAATCAGAGCCGCACGATTGTGGGGCAGTGAAGCCCGGAAGTATTCGCGCTGAAATGGTTTCTCGAGATCCGCCGAGTCTCCGGAGAATTTGAGTGTAAGCAAATGCAGATTCATCACGCTCTGGTTATTCATGATTAATTTCCTGATTTGTTTATACAGCCGTGCAGGATTCGTATCATGTAATTATGAATCGACCAACCCCGTTTCTCCTGCCGCCGTAGGTTGCGGTTTTATCCTCATTTTCAGCGTGGTTCTGCAGCGTTCAAAAAGTATGAACGGCTGTTGATTTTAATGTAACATAAAAAGATAGAATGGAGAATCAGGAATTATGAACGTAACAGACACAATGCGAAGCGCAGGTATTATTGAATTGACTTACCCTACCAACCTGTCTATACTTTTCACTGCAAATATTCATTGTTGCTGAGGTGTTTTCATTAAGACCCATGACAAAAAGCAGTCTTTCCAGATTGCTTACAGCCTCTTCCCCGAACAACTGGAGACGCCATGTCCATGAATAAAAAACCCGCCTATCATGATCTGGAACAAAGAATAAAAGTGCTTGAAAAAGAAGCTGCGGAGGCCGGAAGACTCCACGCGGAGTTGCGGGAAAGCGAAAAAAAATACAGGCTTCTAACGGAGAAAATGACCGATGTCGTATGGATCACCGACATGAATTTGCAGACGCTCTATATTACCCCCTCCGCGCGAACAGTGCTCGGGTTCAACCAGGAAGATCAAATCCCTCTGACTGTCGAGGAGCAAATGACACCGGAGTCATGGACGCTTGCGATCGAGACTCTGGCCGGGGAGCTTGCCCTCGAACAACAGGGTCATGCGGATCCCGACAGAAAAGTAACCCTGATCCTGGAATATTATCATAAAAACGGGTCAACCCGCTGGTTCGAGACAACCATTGGCGGCCTTCGCAATGACCAGGGCGTTTTGACCGGACTTCATGGTGTGTCGCGGGATGTCACTGAGCGAAAGCTTGCGGAAGAAGCCCTGCGGAAAAGTGAGGAGGTTTATACCAGACTGGTTAACACGATTCCCGATATGATTGCCCGCACCGACCTTGACGGCAAGATTCTTTATGTAAACGACTACACCCTTCAGTTCAGTGGGTACAGCCGCGAGCAACTTGAAGGGCAGAACCTGCTCATGTTCATAGCTTCCGAAGACCAGGAAAGGCTGATTCAAAATATATCCCTGGTCATGGAGGGGCGTAAGCAGGGGCCAAGTGAATATCAAATGATCATGAAAGGCGGAAGGAAAGTTCCTTTTGAGGTGACCGGCGGTGTTTTGCGTAATGAAGACGGATCGCCGTTCGGCTTTGTCAGTGAGTGTCGGGATATCAGCGAACGCAAGCGGGCGGAAGAACGCCTTAAGAAGAGCGAAGAAAAGTATCGTCAGCTTGCCGAGACCGCGCATGATTTAATTGTGACCGTGGATCTTGATTTCAGGATAACGTATGTGAATAAAGCCAGCCTCATTTATGCGGACGGCATTGATCTGATTGGGATGAGTCTACTGGCTTTTACACCGCCGCATCTGCATTCAGTTCAAAAGGAAATGATGCAAAAAAGACGCGAAGGATTCAGCGAAACACTGGCTTTTGAATGGGAACTGATCCCCCCCTCGGGTAAAACGTTGACGTTTGACATCCGGGCATCTTTATTAACGGATGATGGAAAACCTTCAGGTGTATTGTTAATCGGCAGGGACAGTACGGAACGTCATCATGCGGAAGAGCTGCTGCGCCAGTCCGAAGAGAAATTCCGAAAAGTCTTCATATCGACACCGGACTGCATGGCCATTACACGAATAAAGGATGGACTCATTATTGATGCAAATAAAGGATTTGAAGAGGTTACCGGATGGCTGGGAAGCGAGGCTATAGGAAAAACTTCCCATGAAATTAATTTCTGGAGCAATCCTTTTGATCGGGATTTTATGATTGAGGAATTGAAGGCTGGCCGGGACGTATTATCTCGTGAGTTTCAATTCCGGCGAAAGGACGGCGTGGTGCGCAGCGCCCTCTATTCCGTCCGATCCATTCAAATCGCTGAAGATACGTGTGCTATTTTCAGCATGCAGGACATTACTGATCTGAAGCGACTGGAGGAAGATCGTCAGAATCTGGAGCAGCAGCTGTTCCATGCTCAGAAAATGGATGCCATCGGACAACTGGCCGGTGGCGTCGCCCATGATTTTAACAACATGCTCAGCGTGATTATCGGCAATACGGAAATGGCGATGCGCAAAGTTGACTCCCCTGAATTCCTCCGTAATGCCCTGGAAGACACCATGAACGCGGCGAAACGGTCGGCGGATCTGACCCGTCAGTTGCTGGCGTTTGCCCGCAAGCAGACGATCAGCCCCGAGGTTCTGGACATGAACGACATGGTGACCGGCATGCTCAAGATGCTCAACAGACTTATCGGCGAGAACATCAATCTGGTCTGGATGCCGGGCCGGAAACTCTGGAATGTCAGGATTGATCCTTCCCAGGTTGATCAAATTCTGGTTAATCTCGTGGTGAATGCCCGTGACGCAATGAATATGGCGGGAAAAATCATTATCGAAACGTCCAATAAGATATGCGATGAAACCTACTGTTCAGGCATGCCGGAATGCGTTCCCGGTGAATATGTTTTATTGACGATGAGCGACGACGGTTGTGGAATGGAAAAAGAAGTCTTGGCCAATATCTTTGAACCATTCTTTACGACCAAGAATATCGGACAAGGGACAGGTCTGGGGCTGGCCACTATTTATGGAATCGTGAAACAAAACGGCGGATTCATCAATGCCTACAGCGAACCGGGACAGGGAACAACATTCAGGATCTATCTTCCCCGGTACAGCGCGGCGATCATGGAATCTTCTGATCATCAGGAAGGGGTGGAAGCGCAGAGCGGCACCGAGACGATATTAATTGTGGAGGATGAGGAATCGGTGCTGAAACTCAGCCGCGACATGCTGGAAATACTGGGCTACAGGGTGCTGACGGCCAGTAAAACAGATCAGGCCGTTCGACTGGTCGGAGAATATGACGGAAACATTGACCTGCTGCTTACCGATATCGTGATGCCGGATATGAACGGAAAGGAACTGTCGGAACGGATTATCCCCATTAAACCGGGTATGAAATGTCTTTATATGTCGGGGTACACGGCAGATGTGATTGCGCGCCAGGGGATTCTTGATGAGGGCATAAAATTCATTTCCAAACCGTTTTCTTTAAGAGATCTTGCCGCGAAGGTCAGAGAAACACTCGAGTAAAGATCATGAAACAGGATATGCCATATGGGGATAATCGT
Organism: Deltaproteobacteria bacterium HGW-Deltaproteobacteria-6; assembly: GCA_002840435.1. NCBI lineage: Bacteria > Deltaproteobacteria > Deltaproteobacteria bacterium HGW-Deltaproteobacteria-6. The sequence goes on along the minus strand of PHAT01000001.1, from coordinate 770,596 downwards.
TAAAAAACCTTATAATTCAATGTTGGCGGCATTTTAGCTGTTGGAAATTTATCCCGTTTTGCATAAACGGAACAATATCCTGGATGAGAAGATGATATCATGAAGGAAATAGCCTATACCGGCATCGGAAGAAATACTCTTTTTACGGGACTGATCAGCCATGCTGCCGCCTTCCTTGCAGCGATGATGGCGGCTTCCGGTAGAGAATATTTTTTCGGCATTGTCTTTTTTTTCTCCTGTTTTCTTTTTATCATCGGCGCCTTTGCGGAATTGAAGAACAGAGGCTGCCGGCCTTTGATCGACTGGCGATTCTACGTGATTGTAGCAGTAACTGTTTTTCCTTTTCTTGGGCCTTTAGTGATTATGGGGCTGTTATACAGCATCCCGAAAAGCGGGGAGACACAAAACAATGGCCTGTCCGGTCTGCTTCCGGCGTTCTTCAGGTTAAGAGCGAATGGGCTGGTTCTTTTTTTGCTGCTGGTCTTTCTGTTTATCTTGTTTGTTTTCACAGGCAGCCAGGATGATCCCTACTTCAAAAGAAGCCATCGGAACGATCCCCATAGAAATTTGCCGAAGTCTGTTGCAGCGGCGGATCATCACAGGGATTGCGTCCAGACGGTAAAAATATTCAGCCGACGGGATAGGTGAAGCATCTTGATGAAAAAATATCAGCCGGAACGAACGGATTTATTGATCAATACGGATTGGGGCATTCCCCGTGATGGAATGACGGAAGAGGAAGCCCGGAGTAAGAAAATGCGGCTTTTTCACAACCGTTGGGTAACCAACGAAGAAAAAAAGCAGCTCAAAGACGAACGAAATGCCTATGCTGCCATCCGGGTCATCGGTTTTGCCCTGCTTTTCATTTGCGTTCTTGTTCTGATCAATATCCGACTGATTGCAGCAGACGGCATTACCACTGTTGTTGTGGCCGTCCTTTACGCGTTCGCCGCGACAGTTACCGGCTCCGGCGTGATCCGGTATGCGCTCTGGGCCCGCTACCCGGCCATTTTAATATTTCTGTCCTTTTTTATTCTGCCGTTCATGCCGCTCTTTGAAAGCGAAAAAGGCGCGCCGCTGCTGTTTATCCTGGGAATGGCGGGTCTTTATTATTTCCTGCGCAAGACAGCCCGGAAAATCTTCTGGCCGCAGGCCGGGGTAAAGTCCGATAATAGAAAAATCCGTCCGCTTGTTCGTAAAACAGCTTATGCGATGGCCCTGCTGATCAGTTTATCAGCCGGGTATTTTGTTTATGAGATGAGTCAGGCGAAGCGTATGGCTGCGGATGCCTGCGGTATGGCGCGGGCGGGAATGCCGGTGGAGGAATACTTGTCAAAATTATCCGGTGAAGATTATAAAATTATCCGGGGATCTGAAACGATCACAATTGTGCCGAAAAGAGGGTTGGGCAGGAATAACTGCACGCTCACCCATGACGGCCGGAACATGACAGGCGCAAAAACAGGTTTTATCGATTAATAAACGGCCGGGAATGACGGAGGAAATGAAAAAGCAGTGGGCATATGTTTGCATGCAAAAAAATGTTGCGTCAAAGTGAAACTTAAAATGAAAGCCGTAAAACGTTTTGCAGGGATGTTGTTGCTGCTTGCCTTGGGCATATGTTTTTACTCCTGCATCGGACCGGTTCCGGTCGATGTGGTGATGATCGGCAACGAATTGTATTTTGTGCTGGAAGAAGAACGGGAAATCGCCGCGATCCAGGTGCAGGTTTTCACCCCCGACCAGGGGAAGCGTGACGGGGAAACGATGTGGGCGCTTCACCACGACCTGGCCACTCCCGTGAAAAAAAGAAAATATCCCAATCTGCGGCGGATAAAATACGGGCAGATACTGGATGAGTTTTCCCACGTCATCGGACCGGCGCCGTTAAAAAGAAATGTGGAATATCGGGTTGGCATCAACATGGGGGATAAATTTGCCCGAGAGGTCTTCATCATTACGGACGACGGCAAGATCGTGATGCCCTATCGCAGGGTTAAAGAGAAAAGTATGGAATAGCGGCACCGGAAAAACGATAGAAAAATAAAAGCAGCGCAGAAAATTAAAGAAGGAAAACAAAACATGATCAGAAAAAGGTCAGGCAGCATCGGTGTCGTTACTATTATTTGTATTCTGATTACAGCATTTGCTTTTGCCGCTGAGCGGGCTTCATTCGGTGTGATGATCAAGGCTGTAACGGCCGAATATGCTCAATTTATCGGTCTGGAAACTCCTGTGGGCGCCTACGTTGTGTCGACGCCGGCCACGGGCGACCTGCGGCCCGGTGATGTCGTTTTGAAGGTTGATGACCGGATTATTAAGGCGCCTGCTGATCTGCAGGAAGTTGCAAGACTGCATCAGCCGGGTGATCAGGTGCAGTTGCAGATTGCGCGGGGTAAAGAGCGGCTTCAAATAAGCTACATCCTGAAGAGAGTTGCCGTTTCACCGGGTATGGTTCGTCCGGGCCAGCCCTCCCGGGCTTCGGCCATGGCAGGATCTTTATCTACCATTGAAAGTTCACGCTTTGAACAGGAGGTATTGAAGTCCGACCAGCCGGTGTTGGCCTATTTTTATGCGAACTGGTGTGCACCCTGCAAAATGTACCTGCCGATCGTGCGTGAGGCCGGTAAGCAGTATCCCGACGTTAAAATCGTCGGTATTGATATCGATAAAAGCGGTGATATCGTCAGGCGCTACGGGGTTTCAGGAATTCTGCCGACGGTCATCCTGTTCAACGGCGGCCGGGAAGTTGACAAGATTTCACGGCCGTCGCGCATAGAGCAGATCAATGAACTGCTGGCCAAGACACGAAGCGACAATAACGAAATTGAAGTATTTGCCGCAATCGGCAGGGGGAACTGGATCTTGCAGGTTGCTTTTATCAAAAACACTCAGCTGATTGCCGCCAGAGATGCAACCGGGACGGTTCATGTCTGGGATTACCAGCGGGGAGCTCTGTCGAAAACCTATCGTGCGGCGGTATCCGGTTTGTCCCCCAACGGGTCCTATGCTGCCCTGGCCGACCAGAGCCGGACCATCGTCCACATTGTAGATATCGCAAAACAGCGGCAGAAATCCATCCGGACACAACAGTTTGTCGAAAAATTAGCGATATCACCGCTGGGCACTGCGGTGGCCGGTTTCGGAGCAGACCACAATGGCCGGTTCAGCGTCGATATCCGGAATCCGGACAACCGGCTTATCAAATCCATTCCGGTTGACCCGGCAACCAGTCCGCAGTCGGTGATGTTTGTTTTTTCACCGGACGGCGCTCATTTCGCGCTTTCCACTTTGAACAAACTTGAATTTTTCTCCACGAAGAGCTGGACGCGGGAAACGGTTGTTGCAATGAAAGGTACGGCGGCGGTGTTGCAGTTTACATCAGACAGCAAGACCGTCTCGATCCCGGGGAAAGATGAAGGACTTATCGACCTGCAGGGCAACAAACAGCGTGGATCTGACGGCCGCGTGGTCGTGGGCAGGCCGGATGATCGTCTGGCCATTGCGGATAATGGCGATAACTCGTTTCGTCTGATGAGCAACGCCTCCGATGGGAAAGGACTTCGATTTGCCGGTCATCGGGCTCCAATCAATGCGGGGGCGGCAAGCGATGAGGTTCCGTGGCTGGCCAGCGGCAGCTCGGACGGGACCGTCAGGCTGTGGGATCAGGCAACAGGCAGAGAGATTGCGCAGTTTGTTGACTTCGGCAACGGTGAATGGATCGTGATTACGAAGGAAGGGTATTACAACTCCTCTGCCCGGGGGCATGAATACCTCAAAATCCGCAGGGGCAACAAGGTTTATGGGATTGACCAGTTCTATGATGTGTTTTACCGTCCTGATATCGTATTGGCAAAACTCAAAGGAGAGAATATTACCGGTCTGGTTACGTTGACGGTGGAAGAAGCGATCATGAATCCACCACCCGCCGTAAAATTCTTGCCGGTCCCCTCTGAGACCGGCGATCCGCAAGTGAAGGTCTGTTATCAGATCCAGAGCACAGGCGGCGGCATCGGAGAGGTCCGCCTGTTCCAAAACGGCAAGCTGATCAAGTCGGATGGATTTTATCGTGACGTTGCGGCGCAGAGCACGATAGCAACCATGAAACTGGCTCAAGTAGACAGCAAGGCTGTTTATCAGGATATGCGGTCTCTCACCATTAAGGAAAAGCAGAGTCCCGGCGCACACGTGCTCCGGGCCAAGAGTGATTCGTTTGATGAATGTGTGGAGTTGGAGACCATTGCCGGTGAGAACGAAATCAGCCTGACCGCTTTCAATGCTCCCAATACCGTGCAAAGCGTGATGGGTACGACCCGTTTCATATCCACCCGTATGCCCGCTGCACCGCATCTGTATATCCTGGCTGTGGGCATTGACCGGTATCGCGACGCTTCCATTAATTTAAAATATGCGGCCAAGGACGCCCGGGACTTCATTGCCCGATTAGCGGACAAGGCAAAGACCATCTATCCGCCCTCCAACATCCATTTGACCACGCTGCTTAATGATCAGGCCGGCAAACGAAATATCATGGCCGCCATTGAAAAACTGGCGGGGCAGGTGAAACACGGCGACGGCTTTATTTTCTTCGACGCCTCCCACGGTCTGCTTTTGCAAAACCAGTACTACATCGTCACCAGCAGCTTTGACGGGCGGCTGGATAAAAACGTCAGCCTGATCAGCTCCAATGAGATTGTAGAAATGTCCAAAAAAATTAAAGCCCTGTCCCAGCTTTATATTTTTGACACCTGTCATGCCGGCGGGGTGGATAACATTGTCAGCGGACTTTATGATGCCCGCATGTCGGTGCTGGCCAAGAAAATGGGACTGCACATCTATGCCTCGGCAGGATCGGTTCAAACGGCTCTGGACGGTTATCAGGGCAACGGCCTTTACACCCATACCCTTTTAGCGGGATTGAAAAACGATAAAGCGGTGGATAAAGAAGGCAGTGGCGCGGTGACGGTTAAAAGCCTGGGAATCTACTCAAAGGAAATGACCATGGAGATTTCCACTAAGCTCGGTCATCCCCAGACGCCGGTGATCATCAATTTCGGCAAAGACAGCAAATTATTTGATGTGCGTTAAAAAAGACCATGATGTGATTTTCCGGAAGCTGACAGATTTTGTGGAAGAGAAGTTGCCGGAAATCACAAAAAAGTATAAACAGGAAACTCAAAATTTCCATGATGGACTATGGAAATGGTTTTCAGTTGATGAAAGAAAAACAAACTTCAATGGAGGTTTTATATGCGTAAGATTTTATTTTTTGTTGCGATATGTATTATGCTGGCCGCACCGCTTTACGCCGCGCAATCCACGATTAAGATTGCGGAAGGTTCGGCCTGTATGGGGGATGACAAGTCGCGCAAACAGGCTGAGACGTCGGCGCTGGCCGAAGCCAAAAGAAACGCCGTCGAATCGGTCCTGACCTATGTGTCGTCGGCAACCGAAGTGAAAAACTTTGAACTTCAGAAAGATTTAATTTCCGCTTATACCAATGCCACGGTTTCGGTGATTGAGACACTGGAAAAGGCCTGGTATAAAGATCCGGCGCAGGGCGACTGCTACAAGATCAAGCTGAAGGCCGAAGTAATTCCGGACGAAAAGGCCATGAAGAAAGCGTCGGAGAAAGCCAGTGATGCCATCCTTGATGATCCGTCACTGCCTCTGGCCGTGAAAGTATGGACGGATAAAGCGTCTTATCACACCGGCGAGAAAATAAAAATTTATCTCAAAGGCAACAAGCCTTTCTTTGCCCGGGTGATTTACCGGGACGCGGCTAAAAACAGTTTGCAGTTGCTGCCCAATCCCTACCGTCAGGACAATTACTTTCAGGGCGGCGTCATTTATGAAATCCCTTCCGGTAATGATAAATTTGAACTGGAAGTGAACCCGCCTTTCGGCGAGGAAAATATTATCGTTTATGCCAGTGTCACCGAACTGGGTGATTTGAATTTAAAAGAAGAAGGCAGTGTTTATTCGGTAAAAACAAAATCAAAGGACATCGGCATCAAGACAAGAGGCGTTAAAATCAAAGCCGGCGGGCAGAGCAGCGCCGTGCAGGCCGCGGAATTTTCCGAGGGGAAAGTGGTTTTAAAAACAAATAAGTAGTTTAGAAATCATCGCTGAAGCAGACATCAATCCGGTCATTATATCCGGAAACATGCCGGGTTATCATCGATGATCTTGTTGTGTTGAAACAGGCAGAGCAAACCACACGTTTGCTCTGCCTGTTTGTAAAATGCTCCTTAAGTCATGAATGCTAGAATTTATATTTACCGGCCTCTATGTTGCGGTATATTTCATCAGTCAAGGCCACATAGCCATCATTGTCCGGCAAAAGCACATAGATGTCTTCCTTCACCTGTGACAGGTCGTACGCTTGAGTTTTGAGGTTCGTTTTCTTTATCTTGTGGGTGGCGGTCCACTCAAAATCGGTTACGAAACGGACAAACAGCGGCACGGCGTATTTCGGCAGGCTTGCTTTCAGATGCGAGGCGAGTCTGGATATGTCGAGGGATTCTTTTTCATCTTTCACGACAGCGGCCATTCCCGCCTTGCCGTCGCAGCCGTGAATGGAAATACCGTACACCGCGGAGGATGAAACGCCCGGAAAAGTATCAATAGCCTTTTCGACTTCCTGCGTGGCGACATTTTCGCCTTTCCAGCGGAACGTATCGCCCAGCCGGTCGGCAAATTGCGCGTGTCGAAATCCCATATTCCTGAGCAGGTCGCCTGTATTAAACCACATGTCTCCTTTTTTGAAGGCATTGCGGATGATTTTTTCCTCTGTTTTCTTCTTGTCGGAATAGCCGGGGAAGGGCGTCTTTTCGGTAATTTCCATGATCAAAAGCCCGGTTTCACCTTTGCCGACTTTTTTCAGGTATCCTTTAGCGTCTCTCACCGGCACATCGTTTTCCGTATCATAGGCGACCAGGGCAAACGGCGTGACACTTGTTCCTACGCTGTAATCAAAGTTAAAAATGTTGGTGAAAACACCCACACCTTCGGCGGCGCCGTAAAATTCATAAATCTTCTTGATGCCGAAACGCTTTTTAAAAGGCATCCAGATGTCGGGCCTCAGGCCATTGCCGACAATATATTTCAGCGTGGTCTGATGATCGTCGGGCTTGGCGGGCAGCGCCATCAGATAGCGACAGACTTCTCCCACGTATACAAAATGGGTTGCCTGAAATTGCCGGACATCATCGAGGAATTTACTGGCGCTGAATTTTCTGCGCAGGGCCACTGCCGCTCCGTTATACAGCGCCGGGGGCCACCCCACGGTAATGGCGTTGGTATGAAAAAAGGGCAGCGGAATGTAGATGGTATCGGAGGGCTTCACGCGCATGACGACTCGTCCAAACCAGAACATGGCGGAGACCGCCCGTTTATTGATAATGACGGCCGCCTTGGGGAGGCCGCCGGTCGTGCCTGATGTGTAAACATAGGACACCGCGTCCTTGAGCGTGACGCTCGGGGTTGTGGTCGGATTTAAGGTACTCATCAGTTCGAGTTCAGGTGTGATGTCTTTGATGTCTTTAGGTGAGATTTTACCCGTATCCCGGACCATGACCAGCACCGACTTCTCCAGGTTGATTGATGCGCGGGATTCGCTGAAAAAGTCATAACACTCCTCCCCGATGATGACGACCTTTCCGGGATTCAAATTGAAACTATGCACCAGGGAATCTCCCCGTTGGTTCGTATTGATGAGTGAAGCGATAGCGCCGACTTTGGAACAGCCGCAATAAGCGGCAAGCAGTTCCGGCCGGTTTTCAAAACAGAGGGCCACCACATCGCCCTTGCCCACCCCTTTGGAGATGAGGTAATGGGCGAAACGGTTCGCGCGCTCGTTCAGTTCACGATAGGTGAGCGATCCATCCGGTGACTTGACCGCAGCGTTTTGTGGAAATTGTTTCGCGATTTTTTCCAGTTCCAGACCCCATGAATTGTTTTTGTTGCTGCCGATGCTCCGGAGGCCTTTGACGGTGCTCACGATCATCGACGGCAGGCGCCAGAGAATCTGAGATATTTTAGTGATGAATTCGGATAAACTGATGGTGGTGTGAATTTTGGCTGGTTGTGTGCTCATGTTTTCTGCTCCTCGTTTCATTTTCGTTTTGCGCAGGCTTCTTTTTCAACCGGGTGCCAGATACTGCCCTCATTGATCAGAAACCGCTCGGGTTTGTCTTCATAAGCTTCGTGAATGACGTTTCTATTCTTATCCAGGTAAACAAATCTTGTAAACCGGATCAAATGACTGGAACAATTAATTTCACAGAGGATTTCGATGGACTTGAATTCTTGATGGGGTTTTCTGACGGATTCCAGATAGTCGTTGATAAAGCGCAAATATTTGCTTCGGATTGACGGGGCAATCTTAACCCATATCGCTTGCGTGTCCGGAGCGGGTGAACTCAAACGGGCTGTATCGGCAAAAACAGCATCCCGATATTTTGTATAGCCGGTCAGACGCCAATTGGCGGTCATTCTTTCGGCAAACAGGATTGAAGGCAGGAGCATCAACAGGCAAACAAGAAATAATACGGATTTCCATTTCATCATCATTGAATGTCCTTCTCCGGGTTGCATCTCTGCGCACTCTACAGTAAAATGAGAGGAAATAAAATAGCGGATATTGAAACGGGACACATATTTTGCTTCATTGACAGGAGGCAATCCGAACCTATATTAAAACGGCGTTAAATCGTTTGGTTACAAAATACTATAAAAATACTTGCAATTGAAATGGATTAATTTTAATTATATTCTGAAATCGCCGAAGGATAGTCATAATAAAAAGCCGTATTTAAATCAGATTTTTAAGGAGTACTTATGTGGGAATACACAGATAAGGTTAAAGAGCATTTTCTCAACCCGCACAATGTGGGTGAGATTGAAAATCCGGATGGCGTGGCCGAAGTCGGGTCGCTGGCCTGCGGTGATGCGCTGAAACTCACCTTTAAACTCGATGAAAACAAGCGCATTTCCGACGCCAAATTCAAAACATTCGGTTGCGCCAGTGCCATTGCATCATCTTCGGCTCTGACCGAAATCATCAAAGGGATGACAGTTGATGAAGCGCTTAAAGTCAGTAATCAGGATATTGCCCGGTATCTGGGCGGTTTGCCGGATGAAAAGATGCATTGCTCCGTTATGGGTAAGCAGGCGCTGGAAAAAGCGGTGGAAAATTATCGGGGCGCACCGGCGCTTGCGGCGGGTGAAAAAATTATTTGTGAATGCTTCGGTGTAACGGATAAGGAAATCGAACGGGCTATTCGTGAAAATAATCTGGCAACCGTGGAAGATGTCACCAATTATACCAAGGCCGGCGGAGGCTGCGGGGGTTGTCAGGACGCCATTGCCCAGATCCTCGATCGGGTGAAGGCTGAGCCGAAAACGGACACCAGGCCGAAACTTACCAATATTCAGAAAATCAGGCTGATTGAAGAAACGATCGAACGGGAAATCAGACCCTCTCTGAAACAGGATGGCGGGGATATAGAGATCATCGACATTATCGGCAATCGGGTAATTGTTGCCATGCGCGGAGCATGTGCCAGCTGCAAGGCATCGAATATCACGCTGAAAGATTTTGTCGAACACAGGCTCAAAGAAATTGTCTCGCCGGACATCATCGTTGAGGAGGCAGCCAAATGAAAATCATTTATCTCGACAACAATGCCACAACACAGGTAGCCCCGGAAGTGCTGGATGCCATGATGCCTTATTTCCGCGATCTTTACGGCAATCCTTCCAGCATGCACACGTTCGGGGGGCAGGTTGGCCAGAAAATACGCGTCGCGCGCGAGCAGGTGGCGGCGCTTCTGGGCGCTTTGCCGGAAGAAATTGTTTTCACCAGCTGCGGGACGGAAAGCGACAACTCCGCAATTCGATCGGCTTTGATGACCAGACCTGACAAAAAGCATATTGTGATCAGCCGCGTGGAGCATCCGGCCGTCCGCACCCTTTGTTCGCATTTAAATACCGAGGGCTATCGGATTACAGAACTGCCGGTTGATAAAAACGGCATTCTTGATCTGGAAAATCTGGAGAAAAGTCTGACACCCGATACGGCTATTGTCAGCCTGATGTGGGGTAACAATGAAACCGGTGTCATTTTCCCGGTGGAAGAAGCGGCAATGCTGGCGCACGAAAAGGGTATTCTCTTCCATACCGACGCGGTTCAGAGCACCGGTAAAATTCCCATCCATATGAAAAATAATGTTATTGATATGCTGTCCGTCTCCGGCCACAAGCTGCATGCGCCAAAGGGAATCGGTGTTCTCTATATCCGGCGCGGCACCAAATATTCACCTTTTCTGATCGGCGGACATCAGGAAAAGGGGCGGCGAGGCGGTACGGAAAACACACCGAGTATCATCGGGCTGGGGATGGCCTGTGAACTGGCGGCTAAAAATCTGGAAAAGGAAAATACCTATGTCCGCCGTCTGAGGGATAAACTGGAAAATGAACTATTAAAGAAGATTCCCAAGAGCCGTGTCAATGGCGATATTGTTAATCGTCTGCCCAATACCACGAACATCAGCTTTGAATATGTGGAAGGAGAGGCGATTCTGCTTCTGATGAATGAGTTGGGTATTTGTGCTTCGTCAGGATCCGCCTGCACATCCGGATCTTTGCAGCCATCACATGTGCTGCGGGCCATGGGTGTTCCGTTTACAATGGCGCACGGTTCAATTCGTTTCAGCCTGAGCGTTAATAACACCGAAGAGGAAGTTGACTTTGTTATTGAGAAAATGCCGGCGATTATCGACAGGTTGCGCGGCATGTCCCCCTTCTGGAATACCGCTGAGCAGGCCTGCGCCAAACAATAGGAGTTTGTACTGATGAAGCGCTTAAGCAACGGTGATAAATGTAAAAATGAAATAAAATCGGCAAAAAATTATCGCGATGAAGTCCCCGCGATTGTTGATGAGCTTGTCTCTTCATGCAGCAAGGGAGGATGTTTTGATCATGTCAGCGCGGAACCGATTCCTTATCGGGAAGCGATTATCGATATTCTGCGCCGCCTGGCACTGATTCTATATCCGGGATATTTTGTGCGCACCCGGCTGGATTCCACCAATTTGGAATATTATCTCGGCCAGCAGGCGACCGCTCTTTATGAAATCCTTTCCGAACAGGTTGTACTGGCTATTCGTCATGATTGTATTCGTCTGAACCAGCCCTGTGTGCATTGCGAACCGCTCGGACATCAACTGACTGTTGAATTTCTCCGGCAGCTGCCCCAATTACGTTCAATGCTGGCCAAAGATATCCGCGCCGCTTTTGACGGGGATCCAGCGGCCAAAGGGTATGATGAAATTATCTTCAGCTATCCGGGGATCTGGGCGATCATGGTTTACCGGATCGCCCATGAACTCTATCATCAAAATATTCCGCTCATCCCGAGGATTATGACCGAATATGCTCATAGCCGGACAGGCATTGATATCCATCCGGGCGCCCATATCGGTGAGAGCTTCTTTATTGATCATGGCACGGGTGTTGTCATTGGAGAAACATGCACGATCGGTAACCGCGTGCGTATCTATCAGGGGGTTACGCTGGGGGCATTGTCCTTATCGAAAGCGGACTGCAAGCGTTTGAGATCCAAAAAACGCCACCCGTCGATTGAAGATGACGTCATCATTTATGCCAATGCCACCATCCTGGGCGGTGATACGGTTGTCGGCAAGCGTTCCGTGATCGGCGGCAACGTCTGGCTGACGCATTCTGTGGCGCCCGACACGGAAGTGTTTATTAAAAAGCAGGATTTAATATTTGGCGAAAAGCAGTATAAAAAACAGGCATCTAAACAAAAGTTGCGCTGAAAGAACGGAGCATGCCGGATAAGGGAATGGACAGCTGCGGGTTGTTTTGTTCCGGGGATCAAAAGTTTGCGGCGATGTAATTTATGGATGTAACCCGCCGGAAACAACGCTCCGGGCAGGGTTCGCCACAAAAAAAAATGAAAAAATAAGATGGAATATTTATAAAAAAGGTGGATTTTTTTTTAAATAAGATATATTTTCGCTTAACCGTTTTCCAAAATAAAACTTTTTAAAGGGGTGTCCAATGAACAGAGCAGAGTTAATCGAAGAAGTGGCAAAAGCGACATGCACAAAGAAAGAGGCTGATGCGGCGGTTAGTGCGACATTGGCGGCAATCCAGAAAGCACTCAAAAAAGGTGACAGCGTAACGTTGGTGGGATTCGGCACCTTCTCCGTGAGCAAGAGAAAGGCTCGCAAGGGCAGAAACCCCCAGACGGGCGAAGCCATTAAGATTGCTGCCAAGAAGGTTCCGGTATTCAAAGCCGGCAAGGGTTTGAAAGACGCAGTTAAATAAGTTTATATTTGTTATCATTCAATAAAAAAGAGCCGCCTCATTTCTGATGAAGCGGCTTTTTTTTGGCTTTTATACAGGGAATATCTTGCTTGTTCTATGATGTTTATTCGCGGAACAGGGATGTTCTTCCGCCATCCACCACCAGATCATGACAATTCACAAAACTTCCTTCGTCGGAAGCCAGGAACAGGGCGGCATAGGCGATATCCTTATCCAGTCCGGCGCGTGGCAGCGGTGTGGCCTTGGCCAGGCTTGCTTTCAGCTTTTCCATTTTCTGCGCGTTTTTCTCGTCGGAAAGCGTGTTGGCAACCTGGGAGCCGCCCCAGAAAATAGGTGTGGCGATTGCGCCGGGTGAGATGCTGTTCACGCGGATGCCCGAAGGGCCAAGCTGCGTGCCGGCCAGACGCGTAATGTGGGTCACCGCTGCTTTGGCTGCCGTGTAAAGGTAGCCGCCCTGATTCATGCGGATGGCCGCGACACTGGAGTTATTGATGATGCAGCCCGCGCTCTGGGCTTTCATGATGGGAGCCGCATGCTTCATGCCGAAAACGACGGCGCCCAGAAGAAGATTCATGCTGTAATTGAAATCTTCTGGAGTAACGGTTTCCAGTGTGCCGCGATCGGGTCCGCCGGCGTTATTGAACAGGCAGTCGAGCCTGCCGAAACGCGATACGGCTGAATCGAGGAGTGCCTTGATGTCCGCCTCAACCGTTACGTCGGTGCGCTGATAGACGACATTGGCGCCCAGTCGTTTGGCGATGGCGGCGCCTTTTTCTTCCGAGCGTCCGGCAATAATCACTTTGGCGCCTTCGGCGGCAAAGACTTCGGCCGTTGCCTCGCCGATTCCACTGGTCCCGCCGGTTATAACGGCTACTTTGTTTTCCAATCTTTTGCTCATATCTTAATTCTCCTGAAAATGGATTTGATGTTTGTCTAATGGATAAACATTCAAGCGCTTGAGGTTGATAATATTCTCTGACGACATTGTCAAACCAAATTTGCAGGCAGGTTATTCCCTGGTTTTATTTATTGAATGTTTATGGTATTAAAAAACCCGTTCAATGTTCAGCAACCGGATGGCTACAGCAAAAATATCCATTAACCCGCCTGATCGGGAGGAAAAGTTCTACCGGACTCACCATCAAAGAAAGGAGTCTTTATGAATCACCCCGAATTGACCCAGCAAGCTTTAAGCATCTTGCGATGTCCCGACAATTTTCAGTGGTCTGTCATCACGCTTCTGGCTCTGGTCGTCTATGTTTACACCAATGAGATCAGTAAAAAAAACTGGAAGGGGATTGCCGCCGGCCTTTCGCTTTATCTGGTGCACTGGTTTTACGAGATCGGTAATGCCCTGATTCAGTATGGAAGCGGACACGCCCTCTGGACGGTCCCCACCGGCACTTCATTTTTGCTTTTGGTCGGCGTCGGAATTGAACTGAGCCTGATGTTTTCTGTTGCCGGTCTGGTGCTCTCCAAAATCCTTCCCGAAGATCCCAAAATGAAAATATTCGGCGTCAATAACCGCATCTTCTTTGCAGTGGTCAATGCAGGCCTGTTTTCAATCATCGAAATCTTTCTGGCGAAAACACCGGCCTTTCACTGGGTTTACAACTGGTGGGGAGCGTTCCCGGTTTTTCTCACCGTTTATATTCCCTTCTTTGTGGTTTCGTTTTTGTGCTACGATTGGAAGCCAAAAGTGCAATGCGCCGTGATCGGTGCCCTTTTTGTTGTGGATGCCCTCATGATGATCGTGTTTGCGGGCATTTTGAAATGGATATAAATAATCAGTTTTCTGATAAGGAGAAAAAAATGATACTGCCGGAATATGTGACAGCGAAAGAAGTAGCGAGAGTTTGCGCTGAGATCGGGATGGACGACTGGTCCAAAAGGACTGAAGCGGTTGTCTCAAAAGAGGAGGCGTATGCGATTCTTGAAATTGTTAATACCGAAAGCATGATCATTCCCCTCGAGGATTTCCGTATGGGACTGGAGGTCGAACTGGAGCACGGCACAAGATTTAAAGACGCCAATGTTACCAATAACCATCCCATCCTGACCGGAAAAATCGTTCTGGCCCATCTTAAGGAAACCATGGACTACTACAGAAGGATCGATGTGGCGGAGCTGGAAGGCGATCTGCTCAAAGCGATTCTGGAAGGCAATGCGGCCAAGATCAGGGCGAAGTATGAAAAACTTGCCGAAGCGCAAAAAGTACTCAGTGATGTAATTGCCAAGCAACTGAAATAAACAAAACCGGTCATATGACGAAAACAGGAGACACATGATTATGAAAAAAATGCAGTATTCGATCGAGGACCGTATGGCCAGGATCACTCTGGATGACGGAAAAATGAATGTAATGAACTGGGAATTTTTCAGTGAACTGAACGATTGCCTGGATCAGGCTGAAGCCGACTGCGCCCAGGTTCTCATCTTTACATCAAAGCCGGGTGTTTTTTCCGCAGGTCTCGATTTGAAGCTTCTGCCGACCTTGTCGTTTCCTGAGCAGTTCAAGTTTCAGAAAACGTTTGCCACAACCATGCTGAGGATTTACTTATTCCCCATTCCGACGATTGCCGCCTACTCGGGCCATTCCATTGCCGGAGGCGCGATTCTTTCTTATGCCTGCGACCGCTTCATGATGGTTGACGGGCCGTATAAGATCCAGATCAATGAAATCGCCAACAATATGGCTCTGCCCAGTTGGATACTGCTCATTTGCCGCTCTTCGATTCCCCCCGGTTTCTGGAAAGAAGCTCTGCTGCATGCCCATATTTATTCTCCCCGCGAGGCTTTTGAAAAAGGCATCATTGATGATCTGGTACCCGAAAACGGCGATGTTCTGGAAGCCGCAAAAGTTTACGCCAAAGATCTTTTCCGACTGAATGTTCCCATGTACGCGGTATCCAAAAAATTCATGCGTCAGAAGGAAGCGGATGAGGTCATGAATGTGTTTGAGAAGGAACTTCTGGGACTGGTTATAAAGTAACATTTTACCGTTCAACTAGCGGTAGCCAACAACTCGGTGAGGAATAATCCATGCGGCCTATTCGCGAAATTCTGGATGCACAAAGTGTGGTAGTTATCGGGGCGTCGAGGGATCAGGAAAAACCGGGGGCGCAGCTGCTGAAAGTTCTCAAAGAGGTGGGCTATCAGGGGCGGACGGCAGGCGTCAACCCGCAGGGCGGGGAGGTCTTCGGGATGCCTCTGTATCAGAATATGCGGGATGTCCCATTCAATGTTGATCTGGCGGTTATGCTTATCCCTCCTAAATTTGTTCCGGATGCTTTGCGGGACTGTGCCCGCAAAGGTGTAAAGGGCGTGGTGATCTCCGCCGAGGGATTCGCGGAAACCGGAACCCAGGGGGCGCAATATCAGGAAGATGTCCGCGCGATTCTACAATCATCCGGCATGAGAGGTTTCGGCCCCAATACCCTGGGTCTGGTCAATACCAAAACAAAGCTGACCACGTCTTATTTTGCCAATCCCCGAATGCTGGCGCAAGGCGAGATAGGTTTTGCCGCGCAGTCCGGAATTTTTGTCGGGGCGCTGCTTCGGTATTTAAGCTCGCTGAATGGATTGAATCTCTCAAAGGGCATCGGCCTGGGAAATAAAGTGGATGTCAACGAATCGAATGCTCTTTCTTATTTCGCGGATGACGAGCAAACAAAAATTATCGGCCTTTATCTGGAAGACGTCAAAGACGGCAATCAGTTTCTGGAAAATCTCAAAGCCGCCGTGGCTAAAAAACCTGTGCTCCTTATCAAGAGCGGACGCACGCAGGCCGGAGCAAAAGCATCGGCCTCTCATACGGCCAGCATGGCGGTTGCTGATGCCGTATTCGACGGTGTCGTCCGTCAGTCGGGCGCAATCCGCATTAACGCTATTGATGAATTTGTCCGCACATTGAAAGGGTTCTTGAACATGCCTCTGCCCCGGGGAAACCGGTTGGCTTATGTGACATACAGCGGCGCGCAGGCGATTATGAGTATCGATGTGACGATGGAGCTGGGGTTGGAAGTTGCCCGATTGGGAGAAGCCGCACAGGCCAGGATTGGCAAAGTGATTGCCACGGCATCGAAGATGAAAAACCCGATTGATATTTTCCCGGACTGGCAGGCCCATGGTTACGAAAAGACAACCACTGAGGTTGTTGGCGCATTGCTGGACGATGATGGTGTTGACGGTGTCATTTTTATTTCTTTTGCCGATCAGAATCCGGAAGTCTATCAACCCATGATTGATCTTCTCAAGAATGACCGCCGCAAACCGGTATTTGTTTGCCTGTTGGGGGACAGCAAAGACAAAGAAGCCTGCGAGCGTTTTCTGGATACGAATGGTCTGCCCTGTTACGATTTTCCCGAATACGCCGTCCACGTTTTTGCCCGAATGCGGCAATACGCAAGGATTATGGAAAGAAGGTCCTGAAAAAGCTGGATTTTTGTTATTATCCGGGGAAAAAGCGATCCGCTATCAAAAAAGTATTCGCTATCAGCAAGATAAACGGCTAGAATTGCGATGATGTATTAAAAGTTTGACGGCGTTTGCATGGGGTATTCAGATGATCTTGCCAAAACGGTGAAGGTGGCTTAAAAAAAGAGAGAAATTTATTTCAGGAAAATAATTTATGGCAAAAGATAAAAAGAAATCATTCGGACAAAGCGTCAAAGCGTATCGTGAAGGTAAAAAACTGAGCATCAAAGAACTGGCCCATGAAACGGGATATCCCGCCGACCTTCTGGAAAAAGTTGAAAATGATGAAACCACACCTCCGGTGGCGCTTGTATTGCAATTGAGCCGGACACTGAAGGTTGATGTGGAAACACTTGATCAAAACGAAAGCAAAAAAGCATCATCCCGGGTGAAAAGCCAGAAGAGGCGCGCGGGATCCTATGCCTATAAACAACTGACCAAATCAGGCGCCGATAAGCATCTGGGCGGATACCTTGTTACCATCGAACCTAATACGGTTCATGAAGGCGTTGAATATCATCACGAAGGCGAAGAATTCATTTATGTCTTAAAAGGGCGTCTTTCGATTTCAGTTGGCAAAAATACCAGCCTTCTGGAACGGGGCGAATGCATCCATTTTAATTCGGCTCTGCATCACGCATTGAGCAATCCTTCCGAAGAAAAAGCAGAACTGCTGGTAGTTCTGTACATACCCTGAGAGTAGCGACTATGACATTTGAACTCACAAGCGAACAGGAAATGATCAGGCTTATGGCAAGAGACTTTGCCAAAAAGGAGCTGGAACCGAAGGCGGCTGACTGGGACCGGCAGGGCCTGTTCCCGATGGATGCGATAAAAAAGATGAGCGGCCTTGGCCTGCTTGGTATGATGGTGCCGCCTGCACTGGGCGGTTCAGGCGCCGGCGCGGTGGCGTATTCACTGGCGCTGCAGGAGATAGCCTATTCGTGTGCTTCAAGCGCGGTCACCATGTCGGTTGCCAATTTGTCCACCGAACCTCTTTTGAAATTCGGCAACAGTCAACAGAAAGATAAATGGTTGGGCGGGCTTGCCGAAGGTTCGCTGCTGGGCGCTTTTGCGCTGACGGAACCGAATGCCGGCTCTGATCCCGGCTCGATGACGACTACAGCCGTTCTTAAAAAAGACAAATATATCATCAACGGAACAAAGGTATTCATTACGCACGGGCAGTATGCCGATATCATCAACTTGATTGCCAGAACCGGCCAGGAGAAGGGGACGAAAGGGCTTTCCGCTTTTATCATAGAAAAAGGCACACCCGGTTTTAAAATCGGAACAAAAGAAGAAAAACTCGGGCTGAGGGCATCCAATACGGTCGAACTGGTCTTTGAAGATTGTGAAGTTCCCGCGGTTAACCTGCTGGGTGCTCCCGGTGAAGGGTTCAAGGTGGCCATGCGTGCGCTCGACAGCGGAAGAATCGGCATTGCCTCACAGGCTACCGGTATTGCGCGAGCTTGCCTGGATGAGGCTGTTTCCTACACCAAACAAAGACGCCAGTTTGGAAAAACCATCAGCTCGTTTGAGGCCGTCCAGTTTATGATCGCGGATGCCGCAACGAAAATAGAAGCCGCCTCATGGCTGACCCTGGCTGCGGCAGACCGCAAGGACAGGGGGTTGAAGTTTACGCGAGAAGCCTCAATGGCCAAATTGTTCGCCTCGGAAACAGCCAATTCAAGTGCCTACATGGCGCTTCAGGTTCATGGCGGCTATGGCTATACGAAGGACTACAAGGTTGAACGCCTATACCGGGACGCCCGCGCCACGACCATCTACGAAGGCACATCGGAAATTCAGCGTATCGTCATTGCCAGAGAAGTCATCAAGGAATAACGAGCTTCAGTGGCATGGAAGTATGTTCCGGCATCAGGCAAAGAAATGTCGGTCATGATTAACTTGACAGATAAGTCCGAAATTTTTATACTATTTTCCGTAGACAGTTTTTTATCCCATAATATCTAATCCTGATATTGCCATTGAGCGGCAGCGCCGAAGGGGATGCTTAACATGAATCTGATTACAAGGTCCGATTTTGACGGTCTTGCCTGCGCTGTCCTCCTGGAAGAAGCAGGGATCATCGATAGTTATATATTTGTTCATCCCAAGGATGTTCAGGATGGGAAAGTAGAAGTAACCCAGAATGACGTTTTGGCCAACGTACCCTATGTTCCCGGTTGCGGTTTGTGGTTCGATCATCATTCCAGCGAACAGGAACGCCTCAAAATGAGGCGTACAATACAATTTAAGGGCTTTTCACGGCAGGCTCCGAGTTGCGCCAGAGTTATCTATGATTATTACGATGGTATCAGACGATTTAAGAAGTTTGACGAAAGCGGCTTGATGTGGGCCGTGGATAAAAGCGATTCGGCGGATCTCACCAAAGATGAAATTCTTAAACCGTCAGACTGGGTGCTGCTTTCTTTCATCATGGACGCACGTACAGGACTTGGACGCTATCATGACTACCGGATCAGTAATATCCAGTTAATGACGGATATGATCAAATATTGCCGAACCATGACAATTGAGGACATCCTGGAAAACCCTGATGTTAAAGAACGTGTCGTGCGTTATTTCGAACAGGAAGACCATTACGAAACCATGCTGAAAACCCATGCCAGGATAGACGGAAACGTCATGATTATCGATTTGCGCGATCTGGAAGAGATTTTAAGCGGCAACCGTTTTGTTGAATACGTTTTGTATCCGGAGCAGAATGTGTCCGTGCGGGCTATCTGGGGCAAGATGAAACAGAATGTAGTCTTCACGGCAGGGTACAGTATAATTAACCGTACTTGCAAAGCCGACATCGGATCGTTAATGCTGAGCCGCGGCGGGGGCGGTCACCGTTCTGTCGGTACCTGCCAGGTTCCTTTTGAAGAGGCCGAGAACACACTCAAAACTATAGTTGATTATCTCAAGTCGCGCGGCTGACAAATGCCGGATGGCAAGATACGGCGTCCACGGGTAAATTGTTTGTTGGTAATAAACGTCATAAAAACGGCATATTAATTAAATTAAAGTTTTTTTAAGTCTGTGCCGATACAATTATGTAAAAGTTTATTTGACAGTTAACGGATGCCAACAAAAGGAGATCTAAAATGGACGTCAATGCTATCCAGAGTAATACACAATATCCGAAAGCCGAACAGAATCAAAAAGTTCAGCAGCAGCAACCGCAGCAGCAACCGCAGCAAGTGGCCGAAAGACCAAAAGAAGAACCCGCTGTTAAGCAGCAGGAAAAGCCTAAAGGGCCAGGTCTTATCAATACGTTTGCCTAGAATGAGAAAAGGGGTGATCCAGATTGGCTATTTCATCAATTACAGCAGGTCAAGCCAATGCAGTGTTCCATGCGCAAACTGTTAAAAAGACTTCTGAAACAAAGGTTAGTAGCACTGTCCAATCGGCCGGGACCGGCAGTAATAAGATAACTGACACAGTGACTATTTCCCGGCAAGCTCAGAGGGCTGCAGTAGAAGCTGATAATGCAGCATCTTCATTGCAAACGGATCAAAAGAACGTTGAAGCAGAAGTTAACAGCAATGTTCTGGAATCCAGCAGCAAGCGAAGTCCTGATGCGTTAACTATTTTTCAACAAGTTCAGGAAACTGCATTGCAGGCTGCCGTTAAAGCCGCCGCTGCAACCAGAGACAGCGCCGCAGCCAAAGCGGCAAAAGCAACGCAGGCTGCCGCCGAAGCCAAGGCCGATGCTGCAGATCATAAGGAAAGTATCGCCAAAGCAGCCGAAGCCGCCCAGGCTGTCGCTGCGGCTCAAAATGCCAATGCCGCCCTGGCTATTGCGGTTGCCCAGGCGACCAACGCTGCGCGGAATGCAGCCTCTAATTAAGAGGCAAAGGATTCCGGCTGCAGGCACAGATGTTAATCTTTATTAAAATTGTATCAGAAGGATTAATTGATGATCAATCCATTATCCAATCAAAATTATTACTATCAATATTCCGTCGGACAGGGTAACCTGCCTTCCAGTAATTCCGCCTCATCTCAACCGCAAATGGGAGTATCTATTCCCGCAATTTCCGAAATTGAATCCAACAGGAGAAGCCAGGAACTCGGTCCAAAAGAATGTAAGACCTGAAAGGCCAGAAAATACAAGGACCAGTCTGGTGATTCTTCCGTATCCATGCAAAGCCCCACTCACCTGTCTCCCAATGAAGCAGGAGGCGCTGTTATTGCCCATGAACAGCAGCATGTGCAGCATAATGCGGAAAAGGCAAACAGGGAGGGGATGAAGGCTACATCATTTGTCCAGATCCATAGCGACGTCTGTCCGGAGTGAGGGCGAATTTACGTTTCCGGGGGAACGACGACAACTACATATGCCAGGAAAGAACCGATTCAGGGGGATGAAGCCAAGGGCTTATTTGTTAATATAAAGACATAACCAAGTTCGCCATCCATGCTGTTTTAAATCATTAATTCTATTTTATTATAAACGCTTTACCGCAGATGCTCTGCCAATAAGTCCAACATGAATTGATGCTAAATTGGATATTAGCGGCAGGATGGAGTATCGTTGAGAATATGTCAACTCTTGATATGAGCCGTTGGCAGTGAACGGTTCTTGGGTTCGGTGTCTGTGGACCGTTCACTGCCGTTTATTGTTAACGTGCCTGCAGAGCCCTGCCGATCGTCATGATTTCGGCTTCTTTGGTGCCTTCATAAAGTTCCAGAATTTTTGCGTCCCGATACCATTTCTGCACGGGATATTCGTCGATGTAACCATAGCCCCCGTGCAATTCCACGGCGTAATTGGCGCAAAAGACGGCGGTCTGTCCGCCGTAAAATTTAGCCATCGCGGCCAGCGTATAATCCGGTTTCCCCTGATCGATCAGCCAGGCCGCTTTATAAACAAGACCGCGCAGCGCTTCAATACGGATCGCCATTTCAGTCAGCTTCATCTGGGTCATTTGATAAGAACCCAGTGGAGCGCCAAAGGCTGTTCTTTCCTTGACGTATTTAATACTTGTTTCCAGGCAGGCTTCCGAAAGTCCCAGAGCCTGACCGGAAACCATGACGCGGGTGACATCGAAAAAGTGCATGAGCTGGCGAAAGCCATGCCCTTCTTTTCCCACCAGATTGGATTGGGGAACCCGTACGTCTTCCAGGGCGATTTCCGCCGTATCGCTGGCGCGGATGCCCATTTTCCCGTGAAGTTTATTGCGCGTCACGCCTTTGGCATCCGCCGGAATGATAATGAGGCTGAAGCTGTTATGTTTTTTTTCTTCCGGGTTGGTAATGCACTGAGCCACCATAAAGTCGCAAACCATGCCGTTGGTAATGAACATTTTGTTGCCGTTGATGATGTAGTCATTGCCGTCTTTTACCGCCCGGGTTTTATAGCCGGAAACATCCGTCCCGGCGTTAGGTTCTGTATAAGCGCCGGCGCTGACTTTCACACCTTCGCAGATCGGTGGCAGATACGTTTTTTTCTGCTTTTCTGTCCCGTAGTTGAGAATAGATTCGCAACCGAAGCCCGAGGCAACAATATTCAGGCCGATGCCCATATCGATCTTTGATATTTCTTCCGTGATGATCGCATGGCCCAGGATTCCGGCGCCCGGTCCGCCATATTCTTCCGGAATCCACGCGCCGACCAAACCATTCTGGGCCGCCTTGATTCTGATTTCCGGCAGGTATTTTTCGTGTTCATCACATTCCTGTGATACCGGTTTTACCTGCGCCACAGCAAATTTATAGGCCATTTCCTTCAACATCTTCATTTCTTCGGTAAGTTCGAAATCCATATCTATTTCTCCTTCTTATCAGTATTCAGACTGCCGTGGCGTCTTTGAAAAATAATTATTGTTTGCTGTAATCATAAACTCCTTTACCTGCTTTGCGTCCGAAATTTCCGGCGCGAACCAGTTTTCTTAAAATAGGCGCGGGCCGGTATTTATCGCCCAGTTCCCGATGCAATCCTTCGATGACGCGCAGCAGGGTTTCATTGCCGACAAGGTCGGCCAGCGCCAGCGGTCCGATCGGATGATTGCATCCCAGGACCATGCCCTTGTCAATATCCTCAGCCGAGGCCAGTCCCTCATCCAGAACAAAAAAAGCCTCATTGAGCATTGTGCAGAGAATTCTGTTGACGACAAAAGCCGGCGCTTCTTTCACTGTGATAACGTCTTTGCCGATCCTTTTACCCCATTCGATGGCGGTCGCCAGCGTTTCATCTGATGTCTGATGGCCACGGATGATTTCCAGGAGGCGCATCACCGGAACGGGATTGAAAAAATGCGTGCCAATAAAGCGGTCCGGTCTGCCTGTCACGGCGGCCATCTCCGTGATGCTCAGTCCCGATGTATTCGTAAAAAACAAACAATGCTTGGGGACTATGTCTTCAAGTTCGGCATAAACTTTTTTCTTGATGTCCATCACTTCGATCACTACTTCAACGACGATGTCCGCTCCGGCAGCGGCGTCCTTTAAACTCAGTGTTGGCTTGATTCGACCAAGAATAGTGTCCATATGCGCCTGCGTCATCTTTCCTTTTTCAACGTCACGGCCAAGATTTTTTTTGATCGTGTTCATTCCGCCATCCACAAATTTCTGTTCGATATCGCGCAACGCAACTTCGTAACCTGCATGAGCGCAAATTTGCGCAATGCCGTTACCCATTAAACCGGCTCCTAAAACACATACCTTTTTAATTTCCATAACGAACTCTCCTTGTCGATGTTGAATGAAAAAATGACTGATACAATAAACTATTCCGGCCAGACTGGTTGAGAAAAATAGCAGCATCGGCCTGCCGAAGTCAAGGGAAAACCGGCGGATAAGGAGCGATTGTCACCTGCTTGGATTTTGATGTTTATGATAATTAGCTTTATGGCAATTATTGCTTTACCTGGTAAATCAATTACACAAAAAGTTGTCTTGACAGCATCGATGAAAATAGGATTATATATTTCACCGACTCTTTTGGAGAGAACATGGCCAATAAACATGGCGTAGTAACTTTTGTGATTATTCTGTGCGGGATCATGCTGGCAGTTCCGGTCACTACGGGATTTTCAAAATCGCCGGTAACGGCAGTCTCTTATCGGAGCTCTTTAACCGCTCACGCCGTCCGGATGCCCCGGGGACTTGTTTTACGCTCTGCCGCTGCCCTGGTAGAGGACCAGAAAACCGGTGAACTCCTGGTTCAAAAGCAGGCAACAGCGGTGGTACCCATCGCTTCCATCACCAAACTGATGACGGCCATGGTTGTGCTGGATGCGGACGAGAAGCTTCAGGAATCGCTCACGATTGAAACCAGCGACGTGGATTTCCTTCGTCATAGCCACTCCCGCCTGCCGGTCGGGACAGAGCTTACACGCAAAGAGGCTCTGCTGATTGCTCTGATGGCGTCCGATAATCGTTCTGCTCATGCAGTGGGGCGTACTTACCCGGGCGGTCTTGCTGCCTGTATTAATGCCATGAATGCCAAAGCCCGGTCACTGAAACTTTTCGAAACGCATTTCGACGATACCACCGGACTTTCCAGCGGCAACGTCTCATCTGCCAGAGACCTGGTGAGGTTGGTGGATGCCGCCTACCAATATCCTCTTATCCGGGAATATACGACCTGTAAACAGGCCACAATCCATTCGGGTCGGCGAGTACTGGAGTTTCGCAATACCAATCGATTGATTCAGAATCCTCGCTGGGAAATAGGTCTTTCCAAAACGGGTTTTACCGGTGAAGCCGGACGTTGTCTGGTTATGCAAGCCCAGGTAGCCCAGCGCCCCCTGCTTATTATCCTCCTTGATTCTCAAGGCAAACTGACCCGGGTCGGCGATGCCAACCGCATAAAAAAATGGCTGGAAGGACCGGCCCCGGACACCAGGTCAAGAAAAGGATAATCGTCAACAACAAATTTCAATCACAGTCACAACAGAACGCTCGTTCTTTTTATATTCCAGTTATTTCGTGATCTTTATTGACTCCCGGTTCTAAATTTGCTAAGTGACTACCAGTTTTAGAGTTTTCTAAATTTCAGTGATGAATGTTTGAAATGATTGATTTACATACACATTCTATTTTCAGCGACGGTCAACTTATTCCGTCAGAATCGGTCCAGCGGGCCTTTGCCGCCGGATACAAGACGATAGCCATTACTGATCATGCCGATTATTCCAATATTGACTTTATTATTCCAAGGGTTATCAAGGCGTGCACAAAAATTACTCAGAAGGGCAGAATTCAGGTTCTGCCCGGTGTAGAACTCACGCATGTTGACCCCACCGATATCGCCTCGCTTGCCGCTGAAGCCAGAAAATTGGGGGCAAAAATTGTTGTGGTCCACGGGGAAACCATAACGGAACCTGTGCCGGCGGGCACTAATCTGGCCGCCATCAATGCGGCCGTCGATATTCTTGCCCATCCGGGCCTGATAACAGAAGAAGAAGGATGTCTTGCTGCAAAAAAAGGTGTTTTCCTGGAAATTACCACCCGCAGAGGCCATAGCTTCAGTAATGGCCATGTTGCCCAAATGGCCAGAAAATGTAACGCGCAACTGGTGCTCAACAACGACGCTCATGCGCCGAGTGATTATGTCGGCCTTAAAATGGCAGCGAATATCGCAAAAGGAGCAGGATTATCCGACGAAGAAATTTCTGTAATGTTTGAAAATTCTCAAAAGCTGGTTCAGAGGATTGGTGTGTGAAGAGTCGTTTGGGTTCAAAGACGTTGAAGATCTGCCTGCTGACTTACCGTGGTAATCCCACTTGCGGTGGGCAGGGTGTTTACATCAAGCATTTAGCCGAGGCATTAGCCGACGAAGGACATCGGGTGGATGTCATATCCGGTCCGCCTTATCCCCATCTGAATAAAAATGTCGGCCTGATAAAAATGCCCAGTCTCGATCTCTATCATCCGGATCATCTTTTTCGTCCGGAGAAAATCAGCGACCTGACCAACCCGCTTAATCTCTATGAGTTCTTAAATGTATGTACGGGCAGTTTCCCGGAACCTTTTACTTTTGGCGAGCGGGTTTACGATTATCTGAAAAGGCACAAAAATGATTATGACATTGTGCATGACAATCAGTGTCTTGCCTACGGCATCGGAAGACTTGCGCAAAAGGTCATGCCGACTCTGGTCACCATCCACCATCCGATCACGGTGGACAGGCAGGAGGATTACAAGGTGGCTAAAACGCTCCGTCAAAGATTCCGCGTTCGCCGTTGGTACTCATTTATCAACATGCAATTGAAGGTGGCGCAAAAGTTTTCTCATATTATCACGGTGTCGGAATTCACCAAGAAAGACATCGCCAAAGAGTTTTCACTGGATGAAAATAAATTCCGTGTTGTACATAACGGCATCATCAACGAATATTTTTATCCTAAACAAAACGGGCCGAGACCTGAAAATTCGCTGATTGTAACCAACAGCGCGGACACGCCGTTAAAGGGTCTGAATTTCCTTCTGGAGGCGGTAGCGGAGATTCGTAAAAAACAGCCGATCAATTTGACTGTTATCGGTCAGCCCAAAAAAGATGGTATCATTGAAAATCTGGTGGCCAAACTGGGTGTGGGTGATATTGTCCACTTTACCGGACGCATTGCCAATGAGGAATTTGCCGATTACTACGCCAAATCAACCATCGCAGTTGTGCCGTCTCTTTATGAAGGTTTTGGCATTCCCGCCGCCGAGGCGATGGCCTGCGGTGTACCGCTGATTTCTACATCCGGAGGCGCTCTGCCGGAAGTGGTGGGAGATGCGGGTGTGATTGTTCCGCCTGCCGACGCCAAAGCGCTGGCTGATGCCATTACACATTTATTGAAATCTCCCGAAGAAAGAAAAAAATATGCTCAGGCGGGGCTTGACCGCGTCAGTTCGGTATTCAGTTGGAAAAAAGCAGCCCAGGAAGTGGCCGAGGTATATCGCGAGGCAATAAATGATCACCGTAGATTTTCATGAATTGAAGTTAAAACCCGGTTCTCACGTGCTGGACGCCGGATGCGGCAGCGGCAGGCATTTGCGCGCACTGGCGAAGCTGCCGGGGCTGAAGATCGTCGGAATCGACCGGAATCCATCTGACGTAGATGCGGCTGTGAAGGCCTTAAAAGATATGCCTGACGCGCTCTCCGGTGATTTTTACGTGGCGTGTGCCGATATTACGAAAATGCCTTTTGCCGACGAGTCGTTTGACTGTGTTATTTGTTCGGAAGTGTTGGAACACATTCCGGAGCATGAAGCCGCCTTGAAAGAACTGGTCCGCGTCTTAAAGTCCAGAGGAACTCTGGTGGTCAGTGTGCCGCGATATTTTTCAGAGCGCATCTGCTGGATGATTTCCACGGCTTATTCCAGCGATGAGGGTGGCCACATCCGCATTTATAAAAAGAAAAAACTTCAGAAAATGCTTACAGGTCATGGCATGCAATGCTGGAAGATTAATTACAAACATGCACTGCATGCGCCCTACTGGTGGCTGAAATGTCTGGTTGGTATTAAAAATGAAGACAATATTTTCGTAAAACTTTACCATAAGTTTCTGGTCTGGGATATGTTTTGCAAGCCCAGGGGAGTGCGGTTTCTGGAGGAAGCGTTGAATCCGCTGATCGGTAAAAGCATTGTGTTTTATCTGAAAAAAGGTTGAGCGTATGGAATTGAATATATCTTTAAGCGAAGCGATCAAACCCATTGAAATAGAAAAAGTTGCAGAGTTTATCGCCTCCCTGCAAAAAGATAACGGTGAGATTCCCTGGTCTGCAGGCGGCAAAACGGATCCCTGGGATCATATCGAAAGCGCAATGGGCTTGAGCATCGCCGGATATTTTCACCAGGCCGAACGCGCTTATCAATGGCTGGTTTCAACGCAGTTGGCTGACGGCAGCTGGTGGTCGGAAACAAAAGACGGAGAAATCATCAATGCCAGCAAAGAGACAAATTATGCGGCTTACATTGCCGTGGGTGTTTATCATCACTATCTGATCACGGGCAATGTTGATTTTCTGAAAACCATGTGGCCGTCGGTAATGCACGGCATTCAATATGCAATCAATATGCAGGCGCCGGATGGCGAAATTTATTGGGCAAGAAACCGCGAAGGCGTTATTGACAAGATGGCGCTTTTAACCGGATGCAGTTCGATTTATATGAGTATCAAATGTGCGTTGGCTATTGCCGAGGTGCTGGGGATCAAAAGACCCAGCTGGCAGAAGGCCAAAGAGCTGCTGGGAGCAACCATTTGCAACCGGCCCGATCTTTTTAATATGATCAAGTCACGTTTTTCGATGGACTGGTATTACCCGATTTTGTGCGGAGCCATCAGCGGTGACGAGGCGAAAAAACGGATCGATCATCTCTGGGATAAATTTGTGGTGCCTGACTGGGGCGTTCGTTGCGTCAGCGACCGTCCCTGGGTTACCATGGCTGAAACATCCGAGTTTATCCTGACGCTTGCAGCCATCGAAGATGATACGCGTGCCAAAACAATTTTCAGCTGGCTTAGCGACAAACGTTACCCAGATGGTTCTTACTGGATGGGTGTTACGTTTCCGGACACCGTGATCTGGCCGGAAGAAAAAACCGGCTGGACGTCTGCGGCGGTTCTCCTGGCGTGGGATGCCTTAAACGGTATAACGCCGGCTGCGAAAATATTTAATCATCTCTATTGGCAGGAATGATAATCATAATCTTCCGAAAAGCTTACCGCATTACCCCGAAGGTTAATTTTTACGATTACTTTGTCCGATAGAATATTGTGAAAAGAGTAACGACTTGCAGAAGGATCATCGACCCTATTACATCAAAAAGTTGAGCTGGAAATTTGAAAGATGGTATGCCAACCATTTTCTGGCGCCGCAGTGCGAACATTTCGGCCGCAATCTGGTTTTCATGAAACCATGGGGCGTGGAAATAAACGGATGGCCTGTCTCGATCGGAGATTACACCACTTTGATTGCCACGATGGAAAAACGCATTCGCATTACGGCCTGGATGGCGGATGGAAAGTCGGGGAAAGTTGAAATCGGCAGGCATTGCCTGGTTTGCCCGGGCACCAGAATCCAGTCGGCCACCGCCATTTCCATCGGCGACGACTGCATGATGGCGCAGAATGTCTGTATTACCGATGCCGATTGGCATGATATCTATGACCGCAGCGTCTCTATCGGGAACACAAAAGAGATTACTATTGGCAACAATGTATGGATCGGCGACAGCGCCATGATTTGCAAGGGCGTTCACATCGGCGAGAATGCCATTATCGGCGCGGGGGCTATTGTGCTCAAGGATATTCCGGCCAACGCCATTGCCGGGGGAAATCCTGCTGCGGTCATCAAGTATCTGGATACGGATAGACCTGTCAAATCACGATCCCAATGGATGTCCGATCCTAAAAAAATGAATGAATATTTTGACGCCGTCGAACGGATTATGCGGGAAAAAAATTCGCTTTTCGGGTGGTTTCGGTCCATGCTTTTCCCGCGCAAAGGAGATTGAATATGCGTATTGCCATTATTGCCGCTCCCTATCCTCTGGAAGAATTTCCCTCGCCGCCGCTGGGCATCTCGTATGTCGCCGCAGCCTTCGAAGCCGCGGGCTGTGACGTGCGTGTTTTCGACTATATCATTTCCTGTTATTCCAGGGAAAAACTGGCTATGCAGCTGGCCGACTTTCAGCCGGATGCCGTTGGCGCGGGTTCAGTCACAATGAATTTTTATGAAGCGCAGCGGATCCTGCGAGACGTGAAAAGCATCAATCCGGACATCCTCACCATGATGGGCGGGCCGCATGTATCCTTCACCGTAGATGAGACGCTCAGGGCCTATCCGGAAATCGATTTAATCTTTATCGGCGAGGCTGATGACACCATCAGGGAATTCGCTCCGCTCATGAAACAGAAAAGTAAATGGCGAAGTATTCAGGGTATCGCATTTCGTGAGAACGGCGAAATCGTCAGCAACGGCAGGAGAGATTTCATCATTGATGTTGACCGCATTCCCCTTCCGGCGAGGCATATGCTGCCCATCTCGCGTTATCGCGCGTTTGGTTTTCCGGTCAGTATGATTACGGGACGCGGCTGTCCTCATGGCTGCATTTTTTGTCTGGGGCGGAAAATGGTCGGATCGAAAGTGCGACGCCGCAGTCCGCAACTGGTGCTTGATGAAATTGAGCAGATCATAGGTTTGGGATTTGATCGCATGAACATTGCCGACGATCTTTTTGCCTCCGATACCAACCGGGTCAAGGAAATCTGCGGCGGCATCAAAGAACGCAACTTAAAATTCGCCTGGAGCGCTTTTGCCCGCGTGGATACCGTCAATCAGGAAATGTTTGACGCCATGGCTGCCGCCGGTTGCGACAGTATCAGCTTCGGCGTGGAATCGGGCTGCCCGGAAATGCTCAAACGGGTCAGAAAGGGAATTAAACTTGAGCAGGTAAAAGACGCGGTCAGGATGTGCAAGCAGTCTGGAATGCTGGCTCACGCTTCTTTCATGGTCGGGCTGCCGGGCGAAACAAAGGATACACTGAAGCGCACCGATGCGTTTGCCCGAAGCCTGGAAATTCTTTACGGCTACCATTATCTTGCGCCCTTTCCGGGTACCACCTTGTGTGAAAAAGTAAAAGACTATGATCTGGAAATATTAACCAGAGACTGGTCAAAGTACGATGCGAATGACGCGATCGTGAAAACGGCGGAGCTGACTCCTCAGGATATCCGTGATTTTGTCGCTCTCTACGACGCTGAAATGAGCGGCGAATGGCAAAAAGTGCTCGAAAACTATAAAACCGGCAAAAACACGCCTTATGATGATATGCGGGTTGAAGGCCAGCACCGGATGAATATCACCTTTGCCATTCTCAAGGAAGATCTGGTTGAAAAACTGGGTTTCATTAATGCCTCAGAGCTGAACGGAGGCGGTGATGCTGCCGGGAAAATATTGTCTGAAAGAATGAAAAGAAACATTTCCGGCGATCCACGGCTGATTGAAAACACAGTCAAAGATTTTTTATCCCGCGGTTATATTACGGCGAGAGAAAACGATAAAGGCTGTACCTGGCACTGGGCATGAGGTGTGAGTGCTTTGTGCGTGGCGAGTTACTCGTTATTTGCGAAGATAAAGAGTGACAGAGGCACACAGGTTTAAGTGCATCACACTTCTCAGCCTCTCGTTCTTTCAGGCGTTTAGCCTTTTCTTTTCAACACTCCCAATGATTTGAACAGTGGCAGGACATCATATAATTCAGAATCGACAGCTAAAGAATAAACCTGATAGGGCGCCTGACCACCATCTGATGGATTCGGGAAAATATCATGAAAAATCAGATAGCCGCCGTTCATAACGTGTTTTGCCCAGATTTTATAATCGTTCAATACGGATTCATAGGCATGGCTGCCATCGATAAAGAGCAGGCTCAAAGGCGTTTGCCAGGCTTGACCCACTATTTCCGAGCGGCCAATGACCGGGATCACAGTATTATCCAGATCAAAATCATCAATCGTTTTACGAAATAAGCGAAATGTGTCGATTTTCCCTGTTTCTTTATCCAGTAAGTCAGAATCGAAATATTCCTGTCCGGGCTGCTGCTCTTCCGAGCCCGTGTGGTGATCAACGGAAAATAAAACGGCGCTGTTTTCCCTGCAGGCCGTGCCCAGATAGATGGCAGATTTACCGCAATAACTGCCGATTTCCAGACAGGGCCCGGACTTTGATGCCTCTGAAGCCAGGTTGTAGAGGCGATGTGCCTCCGCTTCATCCAAAAAACCTTTAACATTCATTACTTTTAAAGAATCAATCTTCAAAATCAGCCATCCTTCTTTCTTAGTTACCATGTCATAACCCTCGCAGGAATTAATTGCAACCCAAAGATGCCGGTCTCGTAAAAGTCAATTATGAAACAATTAATTATGCCCGCATCAGCTGCAATGACAATCCAGCGGACTTTTTAACAGATCATTAAAATGACTGTCGGTTATTATTTGTTGCTGCATGTTTTTTCTTGATATGGCCTATATGTAGTGTTATGATCCGCATCGAACCACAATATATAGCCTGTTACGGGGTAATTATTTTCTTTTAATCATGTCGGGGGGGGGGTCCATGAACACAAAGATTAAGAAGAGAGACGGCCGTTTAGTCAAGTTCAACGCGGACAAGATCACCAGCGCCATCGCCAAAGCCTGCGCTGCCACGGGTGAATTTGAAATGAAGGAGGCGCGCAAACTGACCCTGAAGGTGCTCAATCTTGCGGAGCAACTCTTCAACGGCAAAATTTTATCGGTTGAAGAAATACAGGACATCGTCGAAGAAGTTCTCCTGCAGTCCCCCTATCGCATGACCGCCAAAGCCTACATCATTTATCGCGATCAGCATTCGCGCCTCAGAGATATCGCCAATCGCATGGAGGTCGATCTGGTCGATCAGTACTTAAGCAAGGCCGACTGGAAGATTAACGAGAATAGCAATATGGATTATTCCCTGCAGGGTTTGAACAATTACATTTCTTCCGAAGTCAGCAAGGTCTACTGGCTCAACGAAATTTATACGCCGGAAATCCGCAAGGCGCACACGGAAGGCGATTTTCATATTCACGATTTAAGTCTGTTGTCTGTCTATTGCGTGGGGTGGGACTTATTTGATCTTCTCATGCAGGGGTTTCGCGGCGTATCCGGCAAGGTGGAAAGCAAGCCCGCCAAGCATCTCCGGAGCGCCCTCGGCCAGGTTGTGAATTTCTTTTACACGCTCCAGGGCGAAGCGGCGGGCGCTCAGGCGTTTTCCAACTTCGATACACTGCTTGCCCCCTTTATCCGTTACGACGGTTTGACCATCAAGGAAATCAAGCAGGCGCTTCAGGAATTCATCTTTAACATTAATGTGCCCACGCGCGTCGGTTTCCAGACGCCGTTTACCAATGTTACGCTGGATTTGACGGTTCCGAAATACTACAAGGATCAGCATGTCATCATCGGCGGCAAACCACAGAAAGAAACCTACGGAGATTTTCAGGAAGAACTTGATTTATTCAACAAGGCATTTTTGCAGGTGATGGCTGAAGGCGATGCCCGGGGCAGGGTGTTTACGTTTCCCATTCCCACTTACAGCGTTACCAAGGATTTTGACTGGGACAATCCCAATATGGCCGACCTTTGGGAAATGACCGCAAAATATGGGGTGCCGTATTTTTCCAATTTCATCAATTCCGACATGAACCCCGAAGATGCCCGCAGTATGTGCTGCCGTCTGCGCATCGACAATCGGGAGTTGGAGATGAGAGGCGGCGGACTTTTCGGCTCTCATCCGCTGACCGGTTCCATCGGTGTTATTACGATCAACATGCCGCGGATAGGCTATCGGGCCAAATCCAGAAAAGATTTTCTGGAGCAACTGGCCAGGCTGATGGATGTTGCCAAAGAAAGTCTGGAAACCAAGCGCAAGGTACTGGAGAAATTTACCGATGCCAATCTCTATCCTTATACGAAATATTATCTGCGCAATGTTAAGGAAAGATTTAATGAATACTGGAAAAATCATTTTTCGACCATCGGACTGGTCGGTATGAATGAAGCCTGTCTGAATCTGCTCGGAACAAATATCGCATCGGCGGAAGGCCAGGCTTTCACTAAATCGGTGCTGGATTTTATGAGAACCCGGTTGATTGCCTATCAGAAAGAAACCGGCAATAACTACAATCTGGAATCCACACCGGCGGAAGGGACTTCCTATCGTCTGGCGCGTATTGACAAGGCTAAGTATCCGGATATCATTTCCGCCAGTGACGGCAAGTCTAAAACCGCTGAGCCGTATTATACCAACTCCAGTCAGTTGCCGGTCAACTATACCGATGATATTTTTGAGGCGCTGGATTTGCAGGATGAAATTCAAGCGCGTTACACCGGCGGCACGGTTTTCCACACATTTGCGGGCGAACGCATTGATGACCCCCTGGCTGTCAAATCGCTGGTACGCAAGATCTGCTCCAGTTACCGTTTGCCTTATCTGACTTTTACGCCCACTTTCAGTGTTTGTCCTTCTCACGGTTATATCAAAGGCGAAGTGAAAAATTGTCCGACGTGCGCGGAGTCCTGTGAAGTTTATTCGAGGGTGGTCGGTTATTTGCGGCCTGTCAAGCAGTGGAACAAAGGTAAACAGGAAGAATTTGATTCACGGCAGGTTTACCGGCTTCAGTAAATGGAGGATGATATTTGCCACAACAGCGTGGCGGGGCTTCCATGTTGCAGAGCGACCCAAAAGGCCAAAAAGAATATATGAAAATAGGCGGCTTGCAAAAAGTGTCTCTGATCGATTATCCGGGGAAAATCGGCGCCGTTATATTTACACAGGGCTGTAATTTCCGCTGTCCCTATTGTCATAATCCGGAACTGGTGGAACAGAAATTATATCGGCCCTGTCTTCCGGAAAAAGATATTCTGGAATTTCTGACAACGCGCCGGGGAAAGCTCGATGCAGTGACTATTACCGGAGGCGAACCGACGCTTCACGAAGGTTTATTTTCTTTCATCCAAAAAATTCGAAAACTGGGCTTTGCCGTAAAGCTTGATTCCAACGGGTCCCGCCCGGATGTTCTTGAGCGCCTGATCCGTGAAAAACTCCTTGATTATATTGCGATGGATGTCAAAGCGCCGGCCGAAAAATACCAGAACGTTGTTAAAGTACCGGTGGATATCGACGCTATTAGAGAAAGCATCCGGATTGTTTTAAAGGCGAATATGCCGCATGAATTCCGCACGACGCTGGTGACGTCGCTGCTGACTCAAAAAGATATTGCGGCGATTGTACGGGAGATAGCCGGCGCAAAGCGCTATGTTATGCAAAAATTTCAACCGGCAAGAACACTGAATAAGACATTTCTCAGTGAAAAGATCTGCCCGGACGATGAGTTATTAAAGATAAAAAAGCAGATGGAAAAATACGTCCCGCTGATTATTATTCGTTGATATGAGAAGCGAAGGAAGACGACATGCAGGAAAAAACGAATAGCGCCAATTCCATTGACGCGGATCATCTGAGAAGATTAACTCAAATCGGTGTGGCGCTGTCTGCTGAAAAGGATATCGACCGTCTGCTGGAAAAAATATTAATTGAAGCGCGCACCATAACTTCCGCGGATGGCGGTACGCTTTATCTGATGTCAGACAACGAAAAAGAGCTTCAGTTTGCTTTTGTTCAAAATGAATCCATGGGGCTGAACATGGGGGGTACAGGCGGAAAAATAACCTGGCCGCCCATAAAACTCGCCGATGCCAATGGCTTGCCCAATCACTCCAATATTTCCGCGCACGTGGCACTTACCGCAGAAGTGGTCCACGTAGAAGATGTTTACGATTCGTCGGTTTTCAATTTTGAGGGTCCTCGGGCGTTCGATCAGAAAGCAGGATATCGCACGCAGTCGATGCTGGTTGTTCCGATGTGCAATCATGAAAATGACATTATCGGTGTTGTACAACTTATTAACGCTAAAGACCCGGATACGGGGCGGGTTATTCCTTTTTCGGGAAATGGGCAGGAGCTGGCCAGGTCTCTGGCATCCCAAGCGGCGGTCGCCCTAACCAACAACCTGCTCATTGCCGAACTGAAGAATTTACTGGATGCTTTTATTCAATCCATTGCCATTGCCATTGATGAAAAATCACCTTATACCGGCGGGCACGTCCGGCGTGTGGCCGGGCTGACCCTGAATATTGCGGAAAAAATCAATGAAACTCATGAGGGGCATTTTGCGGGGATCAGCTTTTCCGGTGATGAAATGCAGGAATTGCGAATGGCCGCATGGCTGCATGATATCGGGAAAATTACCACACCCGATCATGTCGTCGATAAAGCAACAAAACTCGAAAAAATATATGACCGGATTGAAGACGTCAAAACACGATTTGAAATGCTCAAACGTGAATATCAGATGTCGATAAACAACGCCCTAAAGAATGCGGGAGATCTTTCAATAGAAGAGGCCGGCCGAGAACTGAAGACACTGGATGAAGAATATCAGTTCCTGGTGCAGGTCAATAGCGGCAGTGAATTTACTCAGGATGAAATGATTGAACGAATCAGAAGGATCGCGGGAAGGAAATGGAGCACGAGCACCCAGACCTTGCCGCTGCTCACGGAGGATGAGATTTATAATTTAAGTATCCGCCGAGGCACCCTCAATGATGCGGAGCGAAAAATTATCGAAAATCATGCAGCTCTCACTTACAAGATGCTGGCCAAGCTGCCGTTTCCCAAAAAGTTGCAGAAAATTGCCGAATATGCGGCTGCGCATCATGAAAAACTTGACGGCAGTGGTTATCCGATGGGGTTAAAAGGAGATCAGCTTTCTCTGCAGTCGCGCATCATTGCCCTCGCGGACGTTTTTGAGGCGCTTACCGCCAAAGACCGGCCTTACAAAAAAGGCAAGACATTGGGGGAGGTCTTACAAATACTAAACTTTATGGTTAAAGATCAGCACATTGACTCGGATGTGTATGAATTGTTTATCAAAGAAAAAATTTATATGGATTATGCCAGGCGTGAATTAGCGCCCCATCAGATTGACGTGGAATGACCCGAAGGATAACCTGCTTTCTGATGATAATTTTTTGCTTGATTTTATGCATTTATATGGTATGAAGCAAGAAAGCGGTGATTTAAAGTAAATTGCTCCGCTCTATAAATGTGCTAAAGCACTGAAAATCAATGAATCAATTGAACCCGTGCTTTGGCGCGGGTTTTTTTAGTTTTAGTCACTGAAAGCCCGCACAAAAAACTGTAAGGAGAAATATTATGCAAATTTCATCGGAAAGTGTCAAAGTGGGGCATCCTGATCTGGTTGCGGATATTATTGCGGCCAATGTAATTGCGGCTATCCTTGATGAAGAAAAAAAACAAAAGCTTACGCTGGCGAATATGCCGCATTGCGGCATTGAGGTTTTTCTGGGCAAGGGAATATGTCTGGTCGGGGGTGAAGTCAGAACCAGAGTTTATGTTGATATTGATAAAATAGCTAGGGATTCCGTAATTGAACTAGGTTATAATCATGCCGCAGTCGGATTGAACGGACATTTAATGGGTGTGCTCAATGCGATTATTCCCCAGTCGGACGACATCAATCAGGGAACAAGCTGTCTTCTGAACAAGGATCAGGAAATCGGCGCCGGGGATCAGGGCATCATGTATGGTTTTGCCTGCGACGAAACGCCGGAACTCCTTCCTCTGCCTTATGTTCTGGTCAACAAAATGATGCGGGCCTTTGAATATTGCCAGGACCCGATTTTCGCTCCGGACGGAAAAGGTCAGGTATCGGTTGATTACGACACAAAAACCGGCAAACCCCTGCGCGTAGCCAAAGTGCTGATGTCCAACTCGATTGATTATCGTTTTGTCAAAGGCGATCGTCTGAAGGTGCGCGACCGGGCCAGGAAAATCGCTTTTGAGGCTTTGAAGGATTGCGTGGATAAAAAAACGGAATTTTTGTTCAACCCCACCGGTGAATGGAATGCCATTAATTCCTGCAGTGCGGCTGATTCCGGGGTGACCGGACGCAAGCTGGTCGTGCAGTTTTACGGCGGATACCCCGGCGCTCAGCTGGGCGGCGGAGCGGTGGTCAATAAGACACCTGAAAAAGTGGATTGTTCGGCGGCTTTTGGCGCCCGTTATGTCGCCAAAAATATTGTGGCGGCGGGGCTTGCTTCTAAATGCGCAGTTCAGCTGGCTTATGCCATCGGTATTGCCTGCCCGTTTTCTATTTATGTCAATACGTTTGGTACAGGCAAGGTCTCAGACGACAGACTGGAAAAAATGATTGAAGATCATTTTGATTTGACGCCGGAAGGCATGATCGAAAAATTCGACCTGCTCAACGGTAAAATTTACCGCAAAATTCCTCGGACATTCTTTATGGATGACTACCGCTGGGAAAAAACAGATATGACGAAGACGCTGCAAAAAGCGGTAAAATAGCGCAATGATTAACAGATAAAGGCCGAAGTGCAAAACACTTCGGCCTTTATTAACAGGCTTCCTTGAACGTATTTCCTGCAAGAAATTCCCTGAATTCAGATCCGGTTTAAATTCCCAGATACGCTTTTTTCACATTCTCATCATGCAGCAGATCTGCGGCTTTGCCTTCCATGGTTATGGCGCCGTTTTCCAGAACGTAAGCACGGTGGGAAAGCTTGAGCGCCATGAAGGCGTTTTGTTCTACCAGAAAAATAGTGGTGCGGTGTTCGGTATTGATCTTGCGAAGAATTGAATAGATCAATTTGGTCATCAAAGGCGACAATCCCAAAGACGGTTCATCCAGAAGCAACAGCTTCGGCCTGGCCATGAGCGCGCGGGAGATGGCCAGCATCTGCTGTTCTCCGCCGCTTAATGTACCGCCCTGCTGATGCCGACGTTTGTAAAGAATGGGGAACAGTTCGTAAATATACAGGAGGTCGTTTTTGATTTCCGTGTGATCATCGCGTAAAAAAGCGCCCATTTCCAGGTTTTCCATGACGCTTAACCTGGGGAAGATACGCCTGCCTTCTGGAACCTGTGAAATCCCTGAGGCGACGATCTTATCAGGGTCGTTTTTTTCGATGGATTCTCCGTTCAATAGAATTTGACCGGCGCGAACCTTCGTGATGCCCGAGATGGACATGAGTGTAGTTGATTTGCCCGCGCCATTGGAGCCAATGAGCGCGACAATCTCGCCTTCCGCCACGGATAGAGAAATGCCTTTGAGCGCGCGGATGCTGCCATAGCTGGTTTCCACATCAATTAACGTCAGCATCAGTATCATCTCCCAGATAGGCTTTGATTACAGCAGGGTTGCTGCGGATTTCCTGAGGCGCGCCCCTTGCGATTTCTTCGCCGTAGTCGAGTACGAAAATATTCTGCGCCAGATTCATCACCAGTTTCATATCGTGTTCAATAAGCAGGATGGATAGTTGAAAGTCTTTTTGCAATCGTGCAATCAGGGTATCCAGCTCACTGGTTTCCTGAGGATTCATGCCTGCGGCCGGTTCATCCAGCAAAAGGACTTGGGGATCAGTGGCCAGGGCGCGGGCGATTTCCAGACGGCGCTGAGCGCCGTAGGGCAGATTTTTAGCCAGTTCGTTCACGCTGGCGGTGAGACCCATGTATTCAAGAATGGAATAACTTTTATCAACGATGGCTTTTTCTTCATAACGCGCGCTGCGCGGACGGAAAATCGCGCCGATAATGCCCGTGTGCGACCGGGTGTGACGTCCGATCATGATATTTTCCAGAACGGTCATGCCGCCGAAAAGCCGGATATTCTGGAAGGTGCGTGCCATACCCAGTTTGGTGATCGTGTTGATTTTCAAGCCATCGAGCCGTTTCGGTTTGCCGTCAGGGGGGTGCAGGATAATCTCGCCCGCTGTTGGCTTATAGATGCCTGTCAGGCAATTGAATAATGTGGTTTTGCCCGCGCCGTTGGGGCCGATGAGCGCTGCGATTTCTCCTTTTTGAATGTGGAGGTTGACATTGTCCAGAGCACGCAGGCCGCCGAAATCCATGGTCATATTTTTTACTTCCAGAATGTTTTCCATGCTTCACTCTTTCTTAAGTCGTGTCATTACCATTCGGCTGATGAAATTCATATTGTTTACGACGGTCGGCCAGAAGTCCGCCGGGGCGAAAAACCATCATAAGAATCAGGGCCGCGCCGAACAGGATCATCCGGTAATCGCTGAAGACCCGCAGGTATTCAGGAAGCAGGATGATAGCCAGCGCCGCGATAATCACCCCGAGAATCGACCCCATGCCACCCAGCACCACAATCGATAAAATCATGGCCGATTCCAGAAACGTGAAACTTGCCGGATTGATGAAAGTTGTTTTTGCGGCAAAGAGTACGCCCGCCATTCCCGCCCATGTTGCGCCCAGTGCGAAAGCCGCAAGTTTGGCTTTTGTCTTGTCGACGCCCATAGACTGACAGGCCAGTTCATCTTCACGCAGGGCCACCCAGGCGCGGCCAATGCGGGAATTCTGCAGGCGGTAGATCACGAAAATGGTCAGCCCGCACAGGGCAATTAAAATAAAATACATATAAATCGCGGATTGTTCGGGAGTCAGGGACATGCCGAACAATCCGGGCCGGGGAATGTTGGAAATGCCGCTGGGACCAAAAGAAAAATCGTTCCAGTTTTCCAGCACCAGCCGGATGATTTCAGCGAAAGCCAGTGTGACAATAGCCAGATAATCACCGCGCAGCCTCAACACCGGCAGCCCCACCAGAATGCCGAAAAAGGCCGCAATCAGGGCGCCAACCGGAAGCAGTGTCCAGAAGCCCAGACCGAAGTGATAATTGAGCAAGGCATAGCTGTATGCGCCAACAGCGTAAAAGGCGACGTAGCCCAGATCCAGGAGACCTGCCAGACCGACTTCAATATTCAATCCCAGTCCCAGCATGACATAAATAAGTGCGGTGGTCATGACGTTGACCTGGTAATGGGAAAAGACAAATGGGAAGATCAGAGTAAAAGCGGCGATGATGATGACCGCGGGACGGTAAATTTTCGGATTTTCAATCAGGCGATTCAGCGGGGATAGCCTTTCCGGTACGATTTGCAGGGCTGACGTTTTTTTGCTCAGATAGATCTGCCAGATAAAAGAAAGCACAAAACTGCCGAGGCCGATGCCAACAATGTTGATCCAGCGCCAGATCACAAGGTTTTCAATAGTGTTGACTTTGACCACCGTGAGGGGAAATGTCAGCAGAATAAGCCACAGGGCGATGGTGGCCGATCTTTTTAGTTCGGAGGCGTATTTCATCTGGAGGTCCTCCCTAGACTTTTTGCTGGGAGGAACGTCCCAGAATGCCATCGGGTTTAAAAATTAAAATCAGAATCAAGAGAACAAATGCGAATACGGATTCATAGTCGCTGGATATATAGCCGGTGCCGAAGCTTTCCGCCAGCCCCAGCACCAGTCCTCCCAGCATGGCGCCGGGGATGCTGCCGATGCCGCCAAGAACGGCGGCGGTAAAAGCCTTGATGCCCGCGTTAAAACCGATATAGAAGTTAATGCGGCCGACATGGGAGGCGATCAAAATACCACCGATGGCCGCGAGCGCCGAACCGATGATGAATGTCCGCGATATCACGCGATTGACGTTTACGCCGGTGAGCAGGGCCATTTCCTGGTCCTGAGCCGTTGCCCGCATGGCCTTGCCCATCTTGGTGAATTTCAGAAGCAGGGTGAGCGAGATCATCACGGCTGCGGAGGTCAGGATAATAATGAAGTCCGATGGGCCGATCAAGTGGCTGATGTTGTCGAGAAATTCAGATTGAGGCAACAGGTTGGGGAAGGGAAGGAAATCGGAAGTCTGAGCCAGCATGACATAATTCTGCAAAAAGATGGACATGCCGATCGCACTGATGAGCGGTGAGAGCCGCGAGGCCTGACGCAAGGGTTTGTAAGCTATTTTTTCAACGGTAAAACCGTAGGCGGAAGAATAAAGGACGGCGACAATTGTGGCAAGAATGAATACGGGCAGACCGGTGAGCCCCTGCATGGTCAGGATGGAAGCCGCTATCAGCGCGGTAAACGCGCCAATCATGTAGATCTCACCGTGGGCGAAATTGATGAGTTGCAGAATGCCGTAAACCATGGTGTAGCCCAGGGCAATCAGGGCATATATACTGCCGCGCGTGAGTCCCCCCAAAAATAAATCCCAGAAATAATTCATTCCCCTTTGCCTACACCTGACTCCTGACGTTTTGTATCGTTCAGCCGTGAACCGTGAACTTTGAACCGTGCGCCCCGTAAGGGGTGAACCTACTTCAATTCCACATAAACACCCTGGCGCACCTGATAGATGGAAAAGCCGACGCCAATGGCATCGCCTTTGTCGTTGAATTTTATTTTGCCGAGCGGCGTGTCCGCGGGATAGGTTCGCAGGGCATTGCGCACCGCTTTGTAATCGGTGGACTTAGCCTTGGTTATGGCGTTGACCATGGCGAGCATCGCACTGTAGGCATTAAGGTAGAAAGCTCCTGGTTCCGTGCCGTAGGCTTTTCTATGCTCTGCAATGGCCGCGATCGCCAGCGGATTTTTTGTTGTATCTTTGGGGCCTGACGCGTAAACACCCTCCGCCGACGCAGCCGCCACTTTAATGAAGGTCTGATCTTTTACACCATCGTCGGATATGAAAATTGTTTTCATGTTTCGTTTCCGCATCAACTGTACAACTGATGCCGCTTCCGGGTGGTAACCGCCATATACAACCGCGTCCGCACCGGAATACTTAATCTTCTGAACAATTGCCGAATAATCCACCGCACCCGGTGTGATGCCTTCGTAAAGAACGACTTTGGCTCCCTGGGATTCTTCCAGATATTTTTTTGCGTATTCCGCGAACCCTTTACCGTAATCTCCTTTATCATGAATGACGGCAAGTTTTTTCATCTTCAGCGTTTTAAGTGCAAAATCCACTACCAGTCTTGCCTGTACATTGTCCGGGCCAATGGTGCGATGGAAATTCGGATACTGACCGGCGAGGGTTAATTCGGGGCTGGTTACCGAGGGGGATATCACGATAATTCCCGCGTCTTTGTAAGTGCGCAGCGCCGCTTTGGTCGCGCCGCTGCAGATATGGCCGATGACGCCATCCACTTTTGCGGAAACCAGTTTCGTGGCGGCATTGGTGGCCAGTTCCGGTTTGCAGGCTTCGTCTTCAATCAATAACTGGATCTTTTTTCCTGAAATTCCGCCTTGTGCGTTTATCTTCCTGGCTACCAGTTCGGCTGCGTGAACCGTGGGCAGGCCATATGAAGCCAGGTCGCCGGTGTGGGAACCTGCAATGCCGATTTTAATGGTTTCGCCTCCATACAACGTGGAAGTTGAACCAAAGGCAAATAAAAAGACGGGGATTAAAATCCATCGGAAAAGAAGATTATTATTCATTGTATTACTCCCTGATAAGATGGTGCAAAACTACTACTTGAAAAGGCGCGCCGCGTCAAGACGCAATCGATAGTTATTTTCGACTTGATTAATGTTTTCCAATAGATGGTGAATTGGGACTTGTCAATTTGATGTGATGGTGTTAATTCAAAAAAAAGGGTTTCCGCCGGTTATCCGGCGAACGCCTTAAAATTGTAAAGCGTGACGATGAAAAAAACATATTCTTTCACCAAAAATGATATCTTGCAGATCAGGGGGCTCGGCTTAACGCCGTCTGACGTTCATCAACAGCTGGAAGTCTACCGGCGTGGTTCAAACTATCTGAAACTCATTCGTCCCTGCGCTCATAATGATGGAATTCGATCTTTTACATCTGCAGAGCGGAAACATTTGCTTAAAGTGTATGATGAAGAGGCTGCTCGGCTCAAAATATTGAAATTTGTACCGGCGTCGGGTGCGGCCAGCCGGATGTTCGCAGAATGGTTTTCCGCAGCGAAGCAGGATACGTCAGGCAGCGATGGCCGCCGGTCTTTCTTTGCCGATTTGAAAAAAATGCCATTCATCTCAATGCTTCAGAAAGACGAAGCGACTCGCCGGATGCTCAAGCACAAAGACGTTAAGGCATTGCTGGAGTATATTCTTTCTGCAGACGGACTCCGTTTTGGATGGCTGCCCAAAGCGCTTATCCCTTTTCATGCCTATCCATCCGGTGAAGTAAGGACGGCGCTGGAAGAACATCTTGGAGAGGCTGCAAGCATCGTGACCGGTAACGGAAAAATCTGCAATCTGCATTTTACCATTTCAACAGAGCACGTCAAAGCAGTCAGGGCATTGCTCAGACGGGTTATTCCAGTATATGAAAAACGCTGCCGCGTTCGATTCAAGGTTGGATTGTCCGTGCAGTCTCCGGCCACAAGTATTGTGGCTGTCGATGAAAACAATCTGCCGTTTCGGGATGACAATGGTCGTCTGGTTTTTCGACCCGGCGGACATGGCGCTTTGCTTAAAAACCTCCAGAATTTAAACGCCGATCTTATCTTTGTCAAAAACATCGATAATATTGCACCTGATGCGCTGCAAAAGAAAATATTGCCTTATAAGAAAATGCTGGGAGGTCTGGCCTTGCAATTGCGGCAGTCAGTCTTTGCGATGTTGAAGCATCTGGAAAAAGGTCAATGCAGCGACCGTGAGCTGCAAGCCATGGCGGAATTCTGCCGTTTTGAATTTCATGCGGGTATTTTAAAGGGATATACAAAGTTGTCGCAGCAAGAAAAAAAGAAAAGGATATTTGCGCATTTGAACCGTCCGTTGCGTGTTTGCGGGATGGTGAGGAATGTCGGAGAACCCGGCGGGGGGCCCTTCTGGGTTCTGGAAAAAGACAAATCGCAAACACTGCAAATTGTCGAATTGCCTCATGTCGATCACGGCACGACGACACAGGCGGGCATCTGGTCGCGGGCTTCGTATTTTAATCCGGTCGATATGGTTTGTTGTGCGAAGAATTATCTCGGAGAAAAATTTGATCTGGCCGGTTACGTGAATGAGGATGCTTATTTAATCAGTCACAAAACGGAAAAGGGACGACGCCTCAAGGCACAGGAGATGCCGGGGTTGTGGAATGGCGGCATGGCATACTGGAACACGGTCTTTGTAGAGCTTCCGCTTGTGGTATTTAATCCAGTCAAAACGGTTTACGATCTTTTGCGCCGAGAGCACAGAGGCGGCAATGCCATTAAATGATCCAGCGTTCGGATTTGTCTTTCGGAATAGCCCTTGCCTTAATGGTGACGGATCTGTTTTGATGCTGACAGGCGACATCGGCTTCGGTATTGT
This sequence comes from Deltaproteobacteria bacterium HGW-Deltaproteobacteria-6, assembly GCA_002840435.1. Classification (NCBI taxonomy): domain Bacteria; class Deltaproteobacteria; species Deltaproteobacteria bacterium HGW-Deltaproteobacteria-6. Next base: position 726,050 of record PHAT01000001.1, on the reverse strand, counting down.
CCGGTGCATCGGAATAACGGACGCAGAGCGCGGCGGCTGTGGCGATTGCCGCTTCATCGCCGTAAGGCGCCAGCACGCAGGGGCCGGGAGTATTGACCATGTTGCAGATCAGGTCTTCAGCCAGCGAAAGTTTCTGTAAGGCTTCATTGTCGGCTTTGTTTCTGCCGACAATAATTTTACCGATGTCTTCAATGCGAAAGTGCCGTCCGTGTTTAAGCAGTTCATAGTCGCGAATCTGCCGGTCATCGGAATGAGACATCAGGTCGCGCAGACGGCGGGAAAAAATCGGATCCGTCAGCAGGCAGCCGCCGGCAGGCGCCGGGTAGTGACGGATGCCGAATTCTTCCGCGAGACGCATTTGATCTTTGCGTCCCCGCCCTGAAACAGCCAGAAGTTTTGAGCGGTCAATTTTCCCCTCTCTTTCGGCTTTAACGGGTTCAAGCAGTTGCGCGGAAAGAGGCCGCAAAATGTAGTCGGCGTAACCCGAGTTTTTTGCGACGACACCGAGGGACTGTTTGGTCTGCGACATGGGGCGTTGGCCCATAACTTCGCCGGTCACGAGAAAGTCAGCGCCGATTTCCTCCATTTTTCTGCCGGCAATATTCAGCATCAGTGTATGACAGTCAATGCAGGGGTTCATGTTTTTACCGTATCCATAGCGGGGAGACTTGAGCATTTGCAGATGTTCGTCTGTGATATCCGCAATCATCAGGGGCAAATGGATCTGATCGGCTGCCGCCTGTGCCTTGACGGCATTAAAGAAAGGGGTTGTACAGGTAAACCCGATTACATGAATGTTTTGACTTTGAACAAGCTTGACGGCTAAGATGCTGTCCAGTCCGCCGGACAAAAGGGCTATTGCTTTTACCATGTTTACAAATCCAATTTATTATTTACCATCTTGATTTCAAAGGATAACGCAGCCGACAAAGTCAGCCGAAGAAAGCGAAGTGGCATTAGAATTAAAAGCACTGCAAAATGTTGCCCGCAACGCTGAATGATGATGCATGAACAATGTAAAACTCAATACCGGATAATGTTTGCCGACCATGTTTCCTGCAGCAATCCCCTTAACTCCTGATTGAAGTCAAAATTCACAACGTAAATATCTTTGTCGGTCTTGATCTTGGTGCCGCTGAAACCGAAGTTATAAGGCGGTTGATTTTTATCCAGACCGGAAAAAGTAAAATAACCGGACGTAAAGACAAAATTAAAACCGCGCAGAATCTTTTCAATATTTTTGGCGGGTCCGTCCTGGTCGGATACAAAGATGATTTCACTGCCGTTTCTTTGAAGGATGCCGACAAATTGCGGCGGCAGATTACGCGAGAAAAGGATCGTTTTCTTCCCGTCGCGCGTAACAATGATATCCGCCTTTATGGATAGGTTAAATCCATCCCGGGCGATATTGAAAACTCGGACATCGACGTCTTTTTCGGCCGGGATTTTCAGGTAAGAAAGCAGATCATAGGAGAAATCTCTGGCGGAGGATGAAGGAATTACCGTCATCGGAGACAGCGAGTAAATTTCTTCCGGTTTTGCAACAAGGCCTTTTTCCGGGGAGATTTCCGTAATCATGAAGGAATGCCGCCGCGCGTAATTTACAATAGCTCTGGGCAGCAAAGAGTTGTTTTCGTAAACAAATCGCAATCCCTGGATGGTCGATGGAGATTGTTTGGCAATTTTTCTGTTAATGAGCCAATCCATGATGATTTCCAGCGGCGGAGAAGACCCGACGGTAACCGGCTTTTGCGCTTTGGTGATCTCATAGCTTTTGGTGTTCTTGAAAATTTTCTTCAAGATGGTGATAATATCATCTTTAGCATCAATTTTAACTAAATGATAATTGTTCCAATGGTCGCTTAATATTTTTTTCAGATGACTGTTGGAACGGTTTTCCAGATCAAGGAATATTGTCGTCCGGTCGTCAAGTTCCAAAACAGGAATAACGGAGCAGTCAATAGTCAGTTGTTCGGTTTTAGAGACCGGTAGATAGTAATTGCCGGTGGTCATCATCGTGCCGTTCATTTGTGCAAAGATATGCCTGATGACGGCCATCCGTGCCTCGGGTGACAGAACGATGGAATCTTTTCCCGTGACGGTTTTTTCCGTTTGCATTTGTTCTTCTTCAGGCAATGAGAGGGCAGGGGTGTCCTGTTGCGGCGGTTGTGTTCCGGTTCTTGCGACAGCCTGACCTTCGGGCAGACGAATGACCTGGCCGATGTAGATCTTATTGGCATCTTTTATGGACGGGTTTAATGATTTGATTTGGAGCATGGTTTTTTGAGTATTGGATTTTATGTGAAGTTCGCGGTGAATAATCCGAATCAGACTATCGCCTTTTTTTACCCGATAGGCCTGAGGAGCGGCCGATTCCTGCGATTGCTTGTTAGCGGGAATATCGACGGCTGCCGTCTTTTCTTCCGTAAGAGCAATGTTCTTTCCGGGTAGCACGATCTTCTGCCCCACCTGTAATTTATCCAAGTCTGCGATATGGGGATTAAGTTCTTTGATCATCCGGTAATAATTAGGAATATCCTTCTCGGTTACGCCGGGTATTTTGCGGACGATTGCGGAAAGAACGTCCTCTTTCTGAACCGTATAAAGATTAACCGTTTTTTTAGAAATAGCCGTCTTGCTGAAAGTCAGTTGAGCAGTATCTTCTTTGGCGGACATCACCGGCGAGTGAAATGCCATGATTGAAACAATCGCCAGGATCGGAACAGAAAAATATTTCTTCATCACTTGTCATTCCTGTCTGCAATCAATGAAATTTACAGGTTTATTTATTACTTTATGTGTCTTGAAAAGTCAATACGAATCGGGCATAAAAACGCTTTCCGCATATTATTTGAACAATATGCGGCAGCGAATATGAAGAATGAATTCAGATTAAATTACTTTTTTCATGGCGGCAATGGCGACTTCAATTTGGTCATCATTCGGTTCACGGGTGGTGATCTTCTGCAGGGCAAGCCCCGGCCAGCTTAGAATCTGCACCAGCTTGAATTGGCCGTATTTCCCGGTAAAACGGATCGCCTCGTAAGAAATTCCCGCAATGACCGGCATCAGCAGAATCTTATAAAGGATCCGGTGCAGAAAGTCCGGACGCCCCAGCAGAGAAAAGACGAGAATGGAAACGATCATTACAAAAAGAATAAAGCTGGTGCCGCAACGGGGGTGGCGGGTAGAGTATTTTTTAACATTTTCAACAGTCAACTCTTGGCCGTCTTCCCAGGCAAAAACGGTTTTATGCTCTGCGCCGTGATACATATAGACGCGACGCATGTCCGGCATCAACAGTGTGGCGGAAAGAAAGCATAAAAACATGCCGAGGCGGACGCAGCCTTCCAGAATATTTAAAAGGATCAGGCTGTCTATATAAAATTTAATCTTGGTAAAGAAAAAAGCCGGAACGATAATAAAGAAAAAAATGGCAATCGCAAAGCTGATGACGAAAGAAACATACATTTCCCAGCCTTTCGGCTTAACCTCCTCTTCGGACAGGGCGACCTCCGCGGAAAACATCAGGCACTGGATGCCGACGATCATCATTTCAAACAAACTGATAGTGCCCCGGATAAACATCCAGCCCAGTGGTTTGTATCGCTTGGTCAAAGGAACATACTCGCGCTCCTGGAAAACAATTTCCTTGTCGGGCCTTCTCACCGCCGCAGCGATTTTTGTGCCATGACGCATCATAACGCCTTCGAGAATTGCCTGACCACCGGCGATGTCTTCAGGATTTGGTTTACAGCTCATAAGATTTTCTATACCATTCCAATATTATTAGTGGCGCTTATTTATAGTATTTAAAAGGGGCTGTCAAATTATCATTTGATAAATTGTTGATTGCATGTTTGAGTGCGAATGATATAATAGATCAATAAACTCAAGGAGGATACACAATGGCGCCTTTGGATTCATCATCCGCCGCTTTTATCAAGGAGTATCAGGAACGGTTTGAAAAGAAATTGAAGGAAAATGAGATCGAACTTCTGGAACACTGGAAAGGGCAAATTGAAAAAATCGAAAGCTCAAGACCGGATAGCATCGCCTCCTTGCAATTACAAATCCGAAAAATGTCGGAAATGATGGGCAACCGCATCAAGGTGCTGAAAAAGGCTTAAAATGGATAGTATCGCTGATTTTTTATTTGAAGTAGGAATGCTTTGTAAGACACCGCGCAGCGGATACCAGTTTCTGGGCAGCGGCAGGGAATCGGTTGCGGAGCACATTTTGCGTACGGTATTTATCGGTTACGCTTTGTGTAAGTTGGATGCTTCTCTGGACGAACTGCGCGTGTTGAAAATGTGCATCCTGCATGATTTGCCGGAAGCACGCACCGGTGACATGAACTACGTTAATAAAAAATACGTTCAGGTTGATGAAGCCAAAGCCGTGAAGGAATTAACCGAAGGCCTTTTTTTCGGCGATGATATCCGGATGGCGATAGAAGAGTTTAACGGGAAAGAGACAAAAGAATCTCAAATTGCCCGTGATGCCGATCAGATCGCGCTGATTCTTCAGCTCAAGGAGTACGGCGATCTGGGCAACAAGTATTCCGATGAATGGATAAAGTACGCTTTGCAGAGGCTTTCCACCGATGAAGGTAAGAAACTGTCTGCCCGCATTATACAAACGGATTCCTCGAACTGGTGGTTTAAGGATAAAAGCGATTGGTGGATAAACGGAAACAACCGGTAACCGTTTATCATAAACACGGAGAATATTACATGATTCATAAAACGGTTCATTTGTCTCTCGCTTTTATTTTCATGATCCACCTGATGTCCTGCGCTCATGAGTTTGGTTCAGTAGTCATAACCAAACCGGATGAATACACTCATGTTTACGAGGCAAAAGAGAAAGTCGCTCTTAAGGCCATTGCCGCCGTATTAAAAGAGAAAAGTATAGGAGAAAATATCTCCATCGATTTTGAGCATAACCGCGTCGATTCGGACTATGTGGTGGCGGATGATTGGCGGACAAAGACCACTGCCCGGGTTAAGCAGCTTAACTGGAAAGAATGTGAAGTGCGTCTTATTGTGACAACGGAGAAGAAGACGGACAAAGGCTGGGAAATGCGCCGCCTGCTGAATAAGGATCAGTATGACAGCTTTTTCAGCGTGATTGATTTAAAGATTTACGAAGAAATGTCCAGAATCAAGTAGTCTCAATGTGGCGAAGGGATAATATATGGATGCCAAGATAAGAAAAGCATCATCATGGCTGGGCGAGTTAAAAAATTTTCATTGAAAGGCAATGTGATTGATCCGGCTATCGGTGTTATTATCGACGCGGCATTTGGTCAATCATTGATTCCTGCGTCAAGCACATTCTGATGCCGATGATCAGTGTTATCATGCCGGGCGAGCGGGGCTATCGGGTATGGAAGTGGGTGATTAACGTCAAGGAAGTTCCCTATGGGCTGTTTAGTGGAGAAATTGTCAACTTTCTGGGAGTGGCGCCGGCTTTGTAAGTTTTTATGGTCAATTTTCCGGGCATCATGATGACGAGTAAAAAAGAAGAAGCGGCAGCGCCGACGAAGGATCAGGCACTGCTTATGAAAATCCGGGATTTGCTGAAAGAATAAAAGTATCTTTTGTAATCCGTTGTCTCTCGTTCCCGGTAAATTGGAACAGGATGGATTTAATTTACTCTGCCCGCTGAAACAAACACCCTGAAGGATATCACCGGCGGTCTTACATATTCTGACTATCCGCTCATCAGATCGTGGCGTTGCCCCCATATTTTTTGTTAACAAATATCTGAGTGATGAAGATATGATTACAAATGATCAGTATGTATTATCACGCCGGTTCAAGTCCGGCTTGTCTGTTATTTTAAATCGTCCCGACGCGATCAACAGTCTCAGTGAAGAGATGATCGACAGGATTGATGGCTTGCTTTCTGAAGCCGCCGCCGATGAGGAATGCCGGTTTGTCTTGTTTTACAGCACGAGCCCCAAAGGATTTTGCGCAGGGGGGGATGTCAAAGAGCTGGCCAGACTGGGAAGCAGCAATCAATTTGATAAAGTAGATTCCTTCTTCCGCAAGGAATACGGATTGGATTTGAGAATCCATCTTTTTCCCAAACCGGTCATTGTGGTAGCCGACGGCATCACGATGGGCGGGGGGTTAGGCATTGCCGCAGGAGCCGGAATCAGTATTGCGACCCCGCGGACAAGAATGGCCATGCCTGAAACCCGGATTGGTTTTTTTCCGGACGTCGGTTCAACCGGTTGGATGTTCAGGCGCTGTCCCAGAGGTTATCCCGAATATCTGGGATTGACCGGTTATGACATGATCGGCAGCGAATGCGTGCGGCTGGGTTTTGCCACGCATTTCATGAAATCAGAGCAAATTCCCCGGCTGATTGACCTGCTGGAAAATGAAGAACTGAAGCCGGAAAACGATAAGAAGGAGATGCAGGCGAAGCTGTTAATGAAGATTTCCGGATTCCTGGATTTTAATATTCCTGTCAATCATGATATGGACGCATGGGTGGAAAAATATTTTGCGGGGAAGACCGATATCCGGGAAATTCTGGAGCCGTTATCGCAGTGTCACGAACAGGAGGATCACTGCAGGGAGGTATTTGCAAGCATTGCCGAACGATCACCCACCGCTCTGGTGCTGACATTACAATTATTGCGGTATAATGAAAGGCGATCGATTGCGGATGTATTTGCCACGGAGCTGAAAGCCGCTAAATTTATTACACGGCAGCCTGATTATATTGAGGGAGTCCGGGCAAGACTTGTTGACCGGGATGATCAGCCGAAATGGATGCCGGATAGCATTGACAAGGTTGATAAAGATAAATTCATTCCATGACCGGGCCGAATGCCGATACGAAAATTATCGGCATTCGGCCTTAAGTTTGGCTGGTCAAGTACCCTTGAACGCTTGTGCTATTTCTTGCTGAAAAATCCGATCAGGAATTCACTATCCTTAGGGGATAAATCAAATTTAAACACAGCCTTTTCCACCAACACATACAGCGGCTGAGCGGCATTATCCTCTCTGTTGGCAGAAATCCATTTAATTGCTTTCTGAATATTTTCACCTTCCGGCATTACTGTTGTCATAACTTTGGTTCCTCCTCATGATGAATAATGTTGTTCTAAAGAAATATACTATCAACAACGTCTTTTACATACTACAATATGCTTTAAAAATTAACTAAATTTTAATGAAATTTGACATTAGAGCTTTTATTGTTAAATATAAAAACGCTAAATATCAAACGTATCAATATTCATTTCAGTGAAGGGGAAATGCCATGAAGAAATCTTTCGGCGCTTTAACGCTTGTTTATCCCACGCCCGTCTGGGTTATCGGCACGTATGATAAAGAAGGAAAGCCGGATGCGGCAACTGTGGCCTGGGGAGGCGTGTGCAGCTCAAAGCCTCCCGCTGTGGCCATTTCACTCAGAAAATCAAGGTACACGTATGAAAATATTATCGATCGCCAGGCTTTTACAGTTAATATCCCTTCATCTGCACAGGTGATGATTGCGGATTATTGTGGCATCGTATCCGGTAGGAGTGTTGATAAATTTGCAGCGGCAAAAATAAACGCCGTAAAAAGCGATAAGGTTGATGCTCCGTATATTCAAGAATTTCCCATGATTGTTGAATGTAAACTGATCGGGCAAACCGATGTCGGCATTCATACGCATTTTATCGGTGAAATACTGGATGTGAAGGTCGATGAATCGATGTTGGGCGATGGCGGATTGCCGGA